>MSXT01000021.1 GCA_002083595.1 Proteobacteria bacterium ST_bin16
ACGCAGTGGCAGCGCGACCTGTCGGTGAGTCATGCCAAAGTCGGGGACATGCATGTGAAAAGTGGCAACAACGCGGCGGCGCTGAAGGCGTATCAGGAATCGCTAGCGATTCGCAAGAGACTGGCGGAACTCGATCCGGCTGTGGTGGAGTGGCAAACCAATCTGGTGGTGAGTCATACCAAAGTCGGGGACATGCATGTGAAAAGTGGCGACAACGCGGCGGCGCTGAAGGCGTATCAGGAATCGCTAGCGATTCGCAAGAGACTGACGGAGCTCGATCCGGCTGTGGTGGAGTGGCAAACCGATCTGGTGGTGAGCTATGTCAAGCTGTCGCAGATTCAGGAAGAGCGGCAGAAAGAGTTGCGGACGGATGCGCTGGACATTTTATACCGGCTGCAGCGCGAAAATCGGTTGGATCATAAAAAGCAGCAGTGGATCGATATGCTGGAAGCATGGCTGCTACTGGATGAATTCGGCTGGGATAAGCCATCATCGGAAGCGGCAAAGCCTTGAGCATGTTGCCGCCCGGCTTGCTTCTCCTTTCCCGATGATGGCCGCTTTTATCCGCTTGCGCGATTGCGTATCTTTGCTGGACAAAGGGCTGCTGCTATTTTGCACGGTTTGGGTGGGGATTTTGATCACGCTGAACTATACGCTGGGCATTGAAAGCGGCATGATCAAAGAGCTGGATTCGCGCTGGCAGCAGTGTGCTGCGCTGTTTCTGGTGTATTGCAGCGCGTTTGTGGTTCCGTATGGTTTTGCCGTGGTATTCCGCCGCCATTTGATCGCGGCTACGCCGCTATTCTGGTGGTTACTGCTGATCGCACCGGCTTTGTTTGCGGTTAAGGCGAGTGTGGCTAATCCGCTGGAAAATCAAATCGATGGGGTATGGGGGAGTTATTGGACGATCGTCACGACCCTGCCTTTTAAGTTGCTGGTGGTGCTGGCGCCGTTGATGGTATTACAACGGTGGTTTCCTGAGCAGCCGGGTTTTTGGGGGCTGACGCTGCGCAATGTGCGCTGGTGGCCGTACGGTTTGATGCTGTTGATGATGGTGCCGCTGATTGTGTATGCCGGGACGCAGCCGGATTTTCTCGCGGCGTATCCGCGCTTGAAGCAGATTGGCTTCATCGCGCCGCACACAGAGCATTTCGGCTGGTTTCAATTGTTGTACGAGGTCAGTTACGGTATCGATTTCGTCACGATCGAGCTGTTCTTTCGCGGTTTCCTGATTTTTGCGTTTGCCCGTTACGCCGGACCGGCGGCGATTCTGCCGATGGCGGTTTTTTATTGCAGCGTCCATTTCGGCAAACCGCTGCTCGAGTGTATTTCTTCCTTCTTCGGCGGCTTGATTTTGGGTGTCGTCGCGTATCAAACCCGCTCCATCGCCGGTGGTCTGGCGGTGCATCTCGGCATCGCGTGGATGATGGAGGTCAGCGCTTATGCCGGGAATTTTAGGAGTGGATAGATACTGGGCGTCAAGACGGTTACCGCAGCAGTGCCGATAGGGCAAGCCGCGGTAAGCGTGCAGTCAGGTATTTTGTGTTTTGAACCGGTCGGCGGCCCGGATCAAAGCGGATTGAATTCCCGGTTCCCACGCCGAATGCCCGGCGTCGTCGATGATGATGTATTCCGCCTGCGGCCAGGCGTGATGCAGATCGTCCGCGCTGACGATAGGGCAGACGGCGTCGTAGCGGCCTTGCACGATGGTGGCGGGGATGTTGTACAGTTTGTGCACGTTATCCAGCAACGAATTGTCCGGCAGAAAAATATTGTGCATGAAGTAATGCGCTTCCATGCGCGCCAGCCCGAGTGCTACGGTGTCGCTGGCAAAGTAGCGGACTGTCGCCGGATTCGGCAGTAACGTCGAGCATGAGCCTTCATAGGTGCTCCAGGTGCGTGCTGCGGGCATGTGGATAGCCGGATCCGGGTTCATCAGGCGTTGATAGTAGGCGGACAGGATGTCGTTGCGTTCCGCGCCGGATAAAGGCGCAACCAATTCACGCCAGGGTTCCGGGAACAAATTGCGCAATCCGTATAGAAACCAATCGATTTCCTGTTTGCGGCACAGGAAAATGCCGCGCAGGATGAAGCCCAGGCAACGTTCCGGATGCGCTTCGCCATACGCCAGTGCCAGCGTGCTGCCCCACGAGCCGCCAAACACCAGCCAGCGGTCAATGCTCAAATGCTGGCGCAGTGATTCCAAGTCGTTGATCAGATGTGGTGTTGTGTTGTTTTGTGTTTCACCCAGCGGTGTTGAGCGCCCCGCGCCCCTTTGATCGTATATGACTATGCGGTAATATGCCGGATCGAAGAAGCGCCGGTGCGCCGGTGTCGATCCCGCGCCGGGGCCGCCATGAATAAATACCACTGGTGTGCCGGAAGGATTACCGGATTCCTCCCAATACATGGTGTGGATGGTATCCAAGGCTAATGTGTCTTGCCGGTTGGGTTGAATTTCAGGGTAAAGCGCCGCAGGTGAACGATGGTTCATGATATGGGTACAAATGCCGATAATTAATTGGGTTTAAGAAAGATAGAAAAGAGTGGCAAAGATCACAGAGTTCAGGTCTTAAATGAATTATAGTTCTGCTATATTGCTCGACAGGCTATCTACTGTATCAATGTTAAAAGGAATATCATATGCCTAATACTATCCTGAGAGAACAAGAAGTTTCCATGTTGCGCGAAGAAATGGAAATATTGATGAATGAGCGTCAAAGCCTGCTGGATGCGACTGGCGCCGCGGCTATGTTTGTAGCCAAGATGGACAGTGCGTTATTGCCGGATTCGGTCTGCCAGGCAGCCAAAATCCTGTCAAGTTCGTTAAACAATTTACCAGAAGAAACCTTACGGGATGCGCTGGAGAGGGTGAAGTCAGAGTTTGCAGTTCGTGTATGAACAGAAGAAAGCATTAGCCGTACCGAAAGTTGGACTTGTTCTGACCGGTGGTGGAGCGCGCGCAGCCTATCAAGTGGGTGTGTTGCGCGCAATCGCCGAATTATTACCCGATAAGACGCGCAACCCGTTCCCGATTATTTGCGGCACCTCCGCCGGTGCTATCAATGCCGCCAGTATTGCCGTTTCCGCCCACAATTTTGCCGAAGGTGTCGGACGGCTGGAAGAAGTATGGTCGAATTTTCATGTCGATCAGATTTACCGGTCGGATCTCATGGGTGTTATTCATAACACTTTGCGCTGTATGCTCTCCTTGGTATCGAGCGAATACGGCCAGCATAATCCCATTTCCTTGTTGGATAATGCGCCGCTGGAAGCTTTGCTGAAAAGCCGTTTTTCTTTCCGCACCGTTCAACACTGTATCCGCTCCGGTTCATTGCATGCTTTGGGGCTGACCGCCTGGGGATATACATCCGGGCAATCGGTGACTTTCTACCAAGCGGCACGAGAAGTGTTGCCGTGGAAGCGAGCGCAAAGACTGGGTCTTCCGGTCGAAATCGGGGTTGAACATTTGATGGCTTCTTCATCGATACCGTTTATTTTTCCTGCGGTGAAATTGAATCGTGAGTATTTTGGCGATGGCTCCATGCGTCAGATGGCGCCAATTAGCCCGGCGCTTCATCTGGGCGCCGACAAGGTATTGATCATCGGTGTGCGCAAGCCGGTGACCGACGAGCCTAAACGTATCAGCGCATCAGGTTATCCGCCTTTTGCGCAGATTGCCGGACATGCGTTGAACAGCATCTTTGTCGACAGCTTGGATGTGGATCTGGAGCGTTTGCTGCGCATAAATGAAACACTGAAGCTGATTCCGCCCGAGGCGTTTAAAGCAAATAACATATCACTACGCCCCATCGAAGCAATGATGATTGCCCCGAGCGAGGGGATCAACGAAATCGCGCAGAAATATGCACATACGCTGCCGTGGATCATGCGCTATCTATACCGTGCTATCGGTGCCATGGGACCGAATGGCTCGACTTTACTCAGCTACGTATTATTTGAAGTGCCTTTCTGCCGGGATTTAATCGAGTTGGGTTATAACGATACCATGCAGCAGAAAAATGAACTTTTGAAGTTTATTGGGGTTCAAGAGAAGGTATAGCGCATACGGGCGTCGCGTTTTTTGCATTAAAATTTTTGTCAGGAAAAATAAATGGCTTTTGATAGTCCGCAATTTTGGCTCGCTGTATTACAGATTATCGCAATTGATATTGTGCTGGGCGGCGACAATGCCGTTGTCATCGCGCTGGCTTGCCGACGTTTACCAGAGCAGCAGCGCAAATTGGGTATTTTCTGGGGAGTGTTCGGCGCAATCCTATTGCGCGTGGTGCTGATCTTTTTTGCCTTGAGTCTGCTGACCATGCCTTATTTGAAAATTGTCGGCGCGGCTTTATTGGTTTGGATCGGTATCAAGTTGCTGCAACCCGAGCCGGAGGGCGCGCATGAGATCGATGCCAGTACGACGTTAGTCGGTGCGATTAAAACGATTATCGTTGCGGATGCGGTGATGAGCCTGGACAACGTTATCGCCATTGCAGGCGCGGCCAAGGATGACATCGGTTTGGTCATTTTCGGTTTGGTTGTCAGCGTGCCGATCATCGTATGGGGCAGTCAAATGGTGATGAAGGTCATGGACCGGTATCCGGTTACGATCGCGATTGGTGCTGGATTGTTGGGATGGATTGCGGGCGATATGGCGGTTACCGATGTCGTCACCAAGGAATGGGTCAGTACGCAGGCGAAGTATCTTCAGTGGATTGCGCCGGCTTCTGTAGCGCTTCTGGTTATTGTAGCCGGCAAATTGCTGGCGGCCCGGAAACCGGTTAAACCCCGTCCATTGGAAGATTTGGCCGATGAAAAAATTCCCAAATAGTCATTCACGTATAAAAATTTGAGAGATTGATCATGCTAAAAATTTTATTACCTGTCGATGGTTCTGATTATGCCAATAAAGCAATAACCGGCTTCATTGCTTTATTGGGCTGGTATAAAGAAAAACCGGAGCTGCATTTACTGAATGTGCAATATCCGCTGCGCGGTAATGTGGCATTGTTCATTAACCAGACGGATATTAAGCAATATCACCAAGAGGAAGGCCAGAAAGAATTGCAAAGTACGTGCGCTTTGCTCGATCAGGCGGGCGTTGCTTATCAATATCACATTGTGGTGGGTGAGCCGGCCGAAATGATCGTCCGGTTTGCGAATGAAAAGCAATGTGATCAGATTGTGATGGGGCCGCGCGGAGCAGGTGGTATCCAAGGTTTGTTGCTGGGCTCGGTAACCAGCAAAGTGATGCAGTTGGCAAAAACCCCCGTGTTATTGATTAAGTAATGAATTTCCGGGGCGAGTCTTTTGAAGCTAAGGATCTTGGGGTGTAGTGGAGGGATAGGAAGCGGCGAACAAACCACTGCGATGTTGCTGGACGACGATGTGTTGATCGACGCGGGAACAGGCGTGGGTAATTTGAGTTTGTCCGAGATGATCAAAATTGATCATATTCTTGTTACGCATGCACACTTGGATCATGTCGCATTTATTCCGTTTTTGGTGGATACCGTCGGTTCCATCCGCAACAAACCGATAACAATTCATGCCATCCAGCCCACGCTGGATACGTTACGGGAGCATTTGTTTAACTGGCAGCTGTGGCCGGATTTTACAAAAATTCCCAATGACATTTCCCCTTATATGCGTTACGAAACATTGTCATTGGGAGATACCATTCTTCTCGATGGCCGTGCGATTACGCCACTGCCCGCCCATCACGCCGTTCCTACAGTCGGCTTTCAGTTGGACTCAGGGTTAGCCAGTCTTGTTTTTTCCGGTGATACAACTACTAATGATGCCTTCTGGGTAGCCGTTAATAAGATTGTAAATTTGCAGTATTTGATCATTGAATGCGCCTTCTGCAATCAGAACAGGGATATCGCGATCAGATCACGGCATTTTTGCCCCAGCTTGCTGGCGGAAGAATTAGAGAAATTGGAATGGAACGTGGAAATATTTATTACGCACCTGAAACCCGGTGAAGCCGATGTCATCATGGAAGAAATAGATCAGTGCATTGGAAATTATAATCCGCGCCGCCTTGAGAACAATCAATTATTCGAATTTTAGGAAGTGAGGCTATGAGTACAGTCGCGATGATTCAACCACAAAAGAATAATGTAGATAACAATAACGAATCGGCTTTTTCCAAAAATCTGCAGGTTATTATCAATAAAATATACGCTGCAAATGGTGTTGAAGAAATCATGCTGGAAACTAGCAAGGATATTTGCGCATTGCTCAACGCGGACCGGTTTACCATTTACTCACTGAATGAAGATAAATCTTCTTTTGTTTCGAAGGTTAAAACTGGATTTGATTCTTTTCAGGATCTGAAACTACCGGTAACGGAAAACAGTATTATCGGTTTCGCCGCTTTGCAAAAGAAAGTGGTCAATATTGCAGATGTGTACGATAAAAGTGAGTTAAAAAAATTTAATCCGCTGTTGGTTTTCTCCCATGAAGTGGATAAACGCACCGGTTATCGAACCAAACAGATGTTGGCGGTACCGATTCTGAACGCTGATAGCCGGGAACTGATGGGCGTGGTTCAGGTGATTAATAATAGATCGAATGAATCATTCACTACCGCGATCATGGAAGGGGTTGTGGAAATTTGCCGTGTTCTTGCGATTGCTTTTAAACAGCGCCAGAAGCCCGCTCAATTGCTAAAATCGAAATATGATTATCTGATTCTCGATGCAATTATCTCCGCTCCTGAGCTGGAGTTGGCGACACGCTCGGCGCGTAAAAAAAGCTGTGATCTGGAAGATGTGCTGGTTGACGAATTCCGGATGAGTTTGCCGCTTATCGGCAAGGCATTGGCTTCTTTTTTTCAGGTTAAGTATGAGCCTTTTAGAGCGGATAGGATTAAACCGCTTGATCTGCTTAAGAATTTAAAAAAAGATTATGTTGAAAGCAATGCCTTACTGCCGATTGATGAAACCAAAGATGGCCTGATACTACTAACGCTGGATCCTGAACGGGTTAAGTCGCAGCGTATTGCCAATACAATTTTTCCCAAGCATAAGATCATTTACACGGTTACTACGCAAAGAGAATTTAATGCCACGGTCGAACAATTTTATGGTGGCAGTCAGGATGAGATCGGTACCGGTGACATCAATGAAATGCTTACCAATCTTGGGACTGAAGATATCGAAGAGACAGTAGGTGAAATAGAGGAATCTTCTGCAGCAACTGACAATGAGCTGGTCAAGCTCGTTAATAAAATCATTATCGATGCCTATAAAATGGGCGCATCGGATATTCATATCGAACCCTATTCAGGGAAAGAAAAAACCAAAGTGCGTTTCCGTAAGGATGGCTCGCTGATGCCCTATATCGAGGTTCCGGCAGGTTATCGCAATTCTATGATTACACGTATAAAAATTATGTGCGATATGGATATCTCCGAAAAGCGGAAGCCGCAGGATGGCAAGATTAAGTTCAGGAAATTTGCGCCACTGGATATCGAATTGCGTGTCGCGACCATTCCTTCAGCCGGTGGTCTGGAAGATGTCGTGATGCGTATTCTGGCTGCCGGTGAACCCATTCCGCTGGATAAAATGGGTTTCACCGAGCACAATCTGGAGGAGCTGAAGAAAATAATCAGCAAACCGTACGGATTGTTTTTTGTGTGCGGCCCGACGGGCTCAGGTAAAACAACCACGCTACATTCGGTACTGAAATATCTTAATCGCGATGATACCAAGATTTGGACCGCGGAAGATCCTGTTGAGATTACGCAAAGAGGATTGCGTCAGGTGCAAATCAACATCAAAGCGGGATTAACCTTCCCAGCCATCATGCGTTCTTTTCTCCGTGCGGATCCAGATATTATTATGGTGGGCGAGATGCGCGACAAGGAAACCACTAGTATCGGTATCGAAGCTTCACTAACCGGGCATTTAGTTTTGGCGACGCTGCATACCAACAGCGCACCGGAATCAGTCATTCGGTTATTGGATATGGGCATGGATCCGTTCAACTTCTCCGATGCTCTGTTGGGTGTATTGGCGCAACGTCTGGCGAAGCGCTTATGCAAGAATTGTAAAGAATCGTATGTGGCCAGCGAACATGAAGTCGATACATTATTAACCGAGTATTGCGCTGAGCTCAGAAATATCGATCGTTTTAAAGCCGATCCCGATGCTGCACTTCGTGAAGTACGCGAACAATGGATCCAACAATATGGAGATGATCAAGGTCAAATTATATTGTACAAAGCGGCCGGTTGCGATGATTGCGTAGGTACCGGTTATTCCGGTCGGGTGGGATTACATGAATTGATGACAGCCACCGATGCACTGAAAAAGAATATTCAAGAGCGTGCTCGTGTGGCGGATATGCTGGTGACGGCCTTGGGTGATGGTATGCGGACATTGAAGCAAGATGGTATTGAAAAGGTGTTACAGGGGGTTACAGATATTCATCAGGTGCGGGTGGTATGTATTAAGTGAGTTGCTGGATTTATGAACGGGACTGGTAATTTTGGGGTTGCTGCAATCAATAAATGTGACAATAATTGTCACAATATGACGTAATTTACCGTGCAGTGTAAGCACAGAGACAGTGTAGTAATGTTACGTAGAACGAAGTGAGTAGAGTCCTGCCAAAAATCTGAAATTCAATTCTTAAATTTTACTGTGCAATTCTGTATTGGTGGAAGGGGGGAATGGGTTGTTGGCGTTAGTGCATAAGTGATTTTAGGTCAACATGTAAAAAACCGCCATGTATATTCAATAACGGTTTTTGGCTTTTTAGAAGGGACATTGGCGATCTATTCTTTTAACTTGCGATGCCCCGTGGTTTTGCCACGGGGTTGTTTATTGATTTTCAGGCTAGCATATGACCGGAGATCCAGTAAGGCAAGTGCCGCCTTTAGCCCAGGTTACTTTACCGGCAGCGAATGTAGGAGTGAGAGTATAAGTTTGGCTGGACAGTCCATTTGTAGCTGACGCAGTCGCTAAAATTACACCATTTGTAGTTGCTATCGAAGCAATGTTACCAGAGGCTGCTACTGCTGCAATACCATTAGATCCATCTGTGCAGCCTGTCACAGTACCTAAGTCTTGAGCACATATCTCTACAGCAGTTTTTATGGCTGATGTACCAATGACTACTTCAGTAAACTTCGCTTTTAGGGTGTAAGTTTGATAAGCGGGCACAGCAACTGCAGCCAGAATACCAATAATAGCGACAACGATCATTAATTCAATCAGGGTAAAACCTTTTTGTGCTTGTTGCATTTGTTGTTCTCCTTTAGGTTGAGTAAGGCACACCAAGTGTGTGTTTTGTGTCTGTAGCAGGAACTATGCCAAATTTCTATCTATTAAGTAAGATGTGTTAATTTATCAAGTTGTCTTGGATAGTTGAACTCGTTTCGAGGGCTGGGGTAGTATAAAATACTATGTGAATTTTATAGTGATCGGAGTTTATTTGTTAATTACCAAGGCTCTAGACTAGCAGAGAG
>MSXT01000022.1 GCA_002083595.1 Proteobacteria bacterium ST_bin16
GGTGCAGGATATCACCGGTAATTTTCTCAATAATTTGCATTTCTTTACACTTGAAATCGAAAGAAATAACACATTAACTCCCGAGTCTGCCGCCAAACTAGACGAGCTTATTCACGATACCTCGCAACGTTTAATTAAACTGGGCGATTTGGAAGAGGTGCGCGAAAAGAAAATGGCGGGCGATACGATAGGTATTGAATACGAGCATTCTTTAATAAATGAAGCTACAATACGACGCGGCGAATCGAATGAAAATATAACAAAGGAAGAATGATGACGGGGCAAGGATCGGGTGGAAATGTCGTTGCGGCTGTATGCAGCTTTTTTATACCGGGATTGGGACAATTGGTACAAGGGCGCCTGCTCCCGGCACTGCTGTTTTTCTTGATCACCGCTGTCGGCTATTTTTTCTGGGTACTCATCATTCCTGCCGTCATTGCGGGTATTTTTCATCTGTGGTCGATCATCGATGCTGCACGTTTTACCGTAACTGCTTAATACACTTATCTTATCTTTCTCATTTTTCAGGCCAGTTGTTATAAAATCCCGTTTTGCTGCTGCGCCGAGCGTTTACACTTCCGTTTGATTCTTAATTCATGTCCACATCAAAACAAACTTCGCATAAAGTTGGCTTTATTTCACTGGGTTGTCCGAAAGCGCTGGTAGATTCCGAACAAATCCTGACGCAGCTGCGCGCCGAAGGTTATGAGATTTCACCATCGTATAACGATGCCGATCTGGTGGTTGTGAATACGTGCGGATTTATCGATAGCGCCGTGGAAGAATCGCTGGATGCCATTGGAGAAGCGTTGGCCGAGAATGGGAAAGTCATTGTGACGGGTTGCTTGGGTGCTAAAGAGGGCGGCGATGTCGTCAAGAAAGCGCATCCGCAAGTATTGGCGGTCACCGGGCCGCACGCGCTGCCGGAAGTAATGTCGGCGATTCATACGCATTTGCCGCAACCGCATGATCCCTACACCAGTTTGATACCGCCGCAAGGAATCCGGCTGACGCCGCGGCATTACGCGTACGTGAAAATATCGGAAGGCTGCAACCACCGCTGCACATTTTGTATCATTCCTTCGATGCGCGGTGATTTGGTCAGCCGCCCGATTCATGAGGTGATGCAGGAAGCGGAGCATCTGGTGAATGCCGGAGTTAAAGAATTGTTGATCATTTCCCAGGATACCAGCGCGTATGGCGTTGACGTCAAATACCGCAGCGGTTTCTGGCAGGGCAGGCCGGTTAAAACGCGCTTGACCGAATTAGCGCAGGCATTGGGTACATTGGGTGTTTGGGTGCGTTTGCATTATGTCTACCCGTACCCGCATGTCGATGAAGTCATCCCCCTGATGGCGCAAGGCAGTATCTTGCCTTATCTGGATGTGCCGCTGCAACATGCCAGTCCACGCATTTTAAAAGCCATGAAGCGCCCGGCCAATGCCGAGAACAATTTGGCAAGAATTCAGCAATGGCGTCAGGTGTGTCCGGAAATAACATTGCGCAGCACGTTCATCGTCGGTTTTCCGGGAGAAACCGAAGCGGAATTTGAGGAGTTATTGGCATTTTTGCAAGAAGCGCAACTGGATCGCGTCGGGTGTTTCGCTTATTCCGCAGTGGAAGGCGCCGCAGCCAATCAATTGCCGGATGCCGTGCCGGAAGAAATTAAGGAAGACCGCCGCAGGCGCTTTATGGAATTACAAGAGGAAATCAGCCGTCAGCGCTTGGCTGCAAAAGTCGGCCGGAAAATGACTGTGATGGTGGATGAATTGGTGGATGGTCAAGTCATTGCGCGTAGTAGCGCCGATGCGCCGGAAATTGACGGGCTGGTGTATGTGGATCAAGCCGGTGACGTACTGCCGGGTGATTTTATTGCAGTTGAAGTTACCGGTTCCGATGCGCACGATCTGTTTGCTGTCGCATCGGATTGATTGTAGTTTACTTCAATAAAAAGACGGTAACGACATTCCCATCCACAGCATAACCAGAATAATCATCGCAATTCCGATGCCGATGATGCCGATGATCATACCGATCAAAATAGTTAAACCATCCTTATTGAGCAATCCTAGAGACATCACCAATATTCCCCAGCCCGGCGAGAAATTGATCAACGGTATGGGCAATGCAATCGCCAAAGCAAAAACAAACGAAAAGAAGCCGATGATTCTTTCCCAGATGGGCACACTGATATAGGTAATACGCGGCTGCATGCGATGCTCGATTTTTTTCAGCCAGGGATTCGCTTTGGTCAGGATTTTTTCGAGGGTGACGCGTTTGATGCGCTTTCCTTCCAGCCAGACAGGCAGCCAAGGGGCTCGCATGCCAAGAATCATTTGTGTCGAGAAAATGAATAACGGGATTGAGAAAACCGTGGTGTAGCCAGGCGGAACGGGGATAGGAAGACAGATCGGCACTGCGGCGATCGCCATTAAAATGCCGAATCCGCGCTCATGCAAGGCAGATTTGATTTCACCGACGGATATCAGTTCGTTTTTATTTTCAACGACGACAATAGCCAGGAATTCAGAAGTAGGGCGTTCTTTTTCTTTGACTGTCATGAGTGACTCCCGCTGTCAGATTGTTACCCATAGTATCGGGTAAACAATAAATTAACTAATACTCCGTATTAGAAAGCCAAGTTAGCAAAAGATTCTGTGGTGTAATCGCAACAATGTATCCAGATTGGTGCATTCGATCACTCGTAGCGCAAGGCATCAACCGGTTTAAGCGAGGCGGCTTTCTTGGCCGGATAAAAGCCAAAAAAGACCCCAACCGCCGAGGAAAATAAAAAAGCCAATCCCACCATGCCGATCGTAATCACGATCAACATATCGGCAACCCGGCTGACCACCCATGCGCCGCCAACACCCACTAATAAACCGATCACACCGCCCATAATACAGATCATCATCGCTTCGAGTAGAAACTGAGTCAGAATCGCCCGTTGATTCGCTCCGATGGCCATGCGGATGCCGATTTCCCGTGTACGCTCGGTGACCGATACCAGCATGATATTCATAATGCCGATGCCACCCACTAATAAGGAAACCGATGCAATAGCGCCCAACACGATAGACATGACTTTGGCGGCGTCGGTTGCGACATCGGCAATCGCGGTCAGGTTGCGGACGGTAAAATCGTTTTCCTTGCCTTTTGCGATGCGGTGGCGCTGACGCAGTAATTGCGTGATTTCAATTTCGGCGATGTCCATATCGCCTGCTGATTTTCCTTGCACCATCATGTAGCGGATTGAGCCGGGAAATTGATTGCCGGTGATTTGTCGCTCGCTGGTGGTAATGGGAATTAAAACGTTGTCATCTTGATCGCGCCCAGTCAGACTTTGCCCTTTAGCCATCAGCACACCCACGACCAGGAAAGGCCGGTTGGTGATGCGTATGGTCTTACCGACCGGATCTTCATCGCCAAATAAGTTCTTTGCGGTGACGGATCCCAGAACCACCACACGCGCCGCCGACCGCAAATCGGACTCGGTAAAAATGGTGCCGGATTCGATTTTCCAGTTGCCTACCGCGAAATAATTGGGCGTGGTACCGGTGATGATGGTACTCCAGTTTTTCGCTGCATAATTAAGCTGCACGGTGCCGGTCGTGACCGGTGCGGTTGCGCTGATGGACGGTAATTCAGCTATCGCATATGCATCATTGATGGTCAAGGTTCTGACGCTGCCGCTGCCAAAACTGAATCCGCCAGACGATGTGGCGCCGGGCACGACGAGAAACAAGTTACTGCCCATCGCCGCGATGGTTTCATTGATTTTTGTGCGGGCGCCCTGACCAATGGATAACATCAGAACCACGGCGGCAACACCGATGATCATGCCCAGCATGGTTAAACCAGTACGCAGGCGGTTTTGTCGCAGAGCACGCAGAGCTTCGCCAATAATCGTCAAGATATTCATTGTGTCATCAGAGAATTACCGCCAGCGGCTTGGTCGGAGATGGTTTCGCTCGCCTTATTGTGCTGATCCAAAATGATATGCCCATCTTTCAAGCGAATGAGGCGTTTCGCATAAGCCGCGATATCATCTTCGTGCGTAACGAGAACAATAGTGATGCCTTGATCGCGGTTCAATTGTTCAAACAACAGCATGATTTCACGGCTGGTCTGGGTATCCAGATTACCGGTGGGTTCATCGGCCAGTATCAGCGGCGGTTCATTGATCAAGGCGCGGCTGATGGCAACTCGTTGCTGCTGGCCGCCGGAGAGTTGATTCGGTTGATGCATGGCAAAACTTTCCAGGCCGGTGCGGCGCAGCAGTTCCAATGCGCGCTTGCGGCTTTGGGAACGGCCGATACCGGCGTAAAGCAGCGGTGTGGCGACATTATCCAGCGCCGTCATGCGTTTGAGCAGATTAAAACCCTGAAATACGAAACCGATGCTTTGATTGCGGATGTGCGCCAGTTCATCGCCGGACAATGCCGCCACATTTTTTTCCGCTAGCCAATACGATCCGCTGGTCGGCGTATCGAGACAGCCCAGGATATTCATCAGTGTGGATTTACCGGAACCGGAATGTCCCATGATGGCGACAAACTCACCTTGGTTGATTGTCAGATTGATATTGAACAGCACTTGATTGGTGATGGTTTTGCCATCGGCGCCTTGCAGACTATAGCTCTTGCAAAGATCCTCGATCTGAATCAGCGGGTTCACAGTATGGGCGGCTTGAATCGAGCTCATCAGAAGACTCTGAGCTTAAATTTACTTTCCGATTCTTTCTTATCGACCACTTCGCTGATAATCACCTTGTCACCTGCGTTAATCTCACCGTCGATGATTTCGGTGAAATTGCCGTCGGAAATTCCAGTCGTGACACTGACCGGTGCCGCTTGATCTTGCGCGAGAAGATACAGTGTCGATCGATTACCCGATCGGGCTGCTTTACTGCCTTCATTGGATTCCAAGTCCTTGGGTTGATAGCGCAATGCCGCATTCGGCACACGCAACACATCATTTTTCTGCATGACAATGAAATTAATATTGGCCGTCATACCGGGCAATAATGCACCATCGTCGTTATCCACCATAGCAACTACGTTGTACGTGACGACGTTTTCCTGAATAGTTGGATTGAGCCGGATTTGTTTGACCTTACCGACAAATTTGCGCTGCTGAAACGCATCGACGGTGAAATTGATCAGTTGATCGATATGCAATTGACCGATATCGGCTTCCGCGACGCTGATGTTCACTTGCATTTGCCGCAAATCTTTAGCGATTTGAAACAATGTCGGCGTCTGGAAATTAGCGGCGACCGTCTGGCCGATATCGACATCCCGGGCAATCACCACGCCGGAAATGGGCGAGCGGATCACGCTGTAGTTGAGATTGGCCTGATCACGGTCGACTTGCGCTTTGCTGATGGCGACCTGCGCGCGTGCGGCTTCTGCTTCTTGTTCGGCGATTTCCAATGCTTCCGGTGAAATGAATTCCTTTTCTTTCAACAAGTGCTGGCGCTTCAATTTACTGTCAGCGATTTTTGCTGCGGTTTGCGCGCTGAACAAATTGGCCTTGGCTTGCTGCAACTGTGCACGTAGCAATGCGGGATCGAGCTCGGCCAGCACCTGGCCGATTTCCACGTGATCGTTATAGTCCACGTGCAATTTTGCCACCGTGCCGGAAACCTGCGTGCCGACGTTGACCAGAACGACCGGCGTTAATGTGCCATTGGCGGAAATGGTCTGCACAATGTCGCCACGTTCAACAACCCGGGTTTTATATTGACCGGTCTTCGATTCTTTTTTGCCGCCGCTGTACCAATACGCGGCCGCGACAGTAATCATGATGATGACAAAGAGAATTTTCCGGGTGCTGAGAGTGCGCATGCCACAATACTTTTAATAATGATCAGAGGGATTCAATGATAGCGTTATTGCAGGCTGAAAAACCGCTCCTTGCATTTATTTTTCTTTTTCTTCTTCGGCTATCAAAGTTTTGACTTGTTTAAGGCGCGCCTCGATACTGGAGAGCTGATAAAAATTGCCATTATCGTTCTGCAGCGCAGTTTGCAATTGATCAGCCGCAGCCACATAGTGGCCTTTGAGAAAATAAGATTCTGCCAGCGCCCGGTGCTCGAGCATTTTATTACCTGACAACGCGTAGCATTGCGCTTGCAGACTGTAGAGTTTCGGGTCGGTTTGTATCAATTGCAATTGTTTGCCGATAAATTCCAACGCCGCGTCGATTTGTTTGTTTTGGATCAGCGCATCGGCGTAGCCGTGAATCAGCGCGCGGTATTGCGGATAAACTTTTAGTGCGGTGGTATAGGTATTGTACGCCTCGGCAGTCTTGCCATTGGCCAGCTTCACGCTGGCTGACAGTGTTTCTATCATGGCCCCGGCAATAATATACTTTTGCTCGACACGCACGGTTCTTCCCAGCGGATGATCGGTCAAAGCGGCGGATTGGGAATTGCCGTGCAGCAGTTCGTATAAATGCGTCAGCTCGCTGTCTGCCTGCTGGTATTTTTTATGGCGCAACAGCGCATGAATATAGCCGTAGCGTTCAACCGCCTCATTAGTGTAGCGTTTCTCATCCAACCGCGTTTTAAACTGCACGACCGCATCATGCGGTTTTCCCTGGAATGCGCGCAGCTTGGCCCGTACTAGTAAAAAATCCATGCTATCGGGCGCTTGGCGGTAAGGCATTTCGCGCGTGCGGTTCTGAATATCTGCAATCCGCTCGTATGTGATCGGGTGAGTGCGCAGATAGGAAGGCGCACCGTTTTCATGGAACCGCCCGGATTTTTGCAAGCGCTCAAAGAAAGTTGTCATGCCCTGCGGATCGAATCCCGCATCCAACAAGATACTTAAACCGATGCGATCGGCTTCCTTTTCATGCTTGCGGGTAAAATCCAGTTTCGACTGAATCATACTGGCCTGCGAAGCTACTAACACAGCCTGGCTGGCTTGCGGGTTATTAGATCGGGAAGCCAAGATCGCCAAGGCCAGCGCCGCGATCGATTTCACCAAATCGTATTTCTGCGAAGCAATCATGCGCGCCAGATGTTTCTGCGTCACATGCGCAATCTCATGCGACATCACCGCAGCCAGCTCGGATTCGCTTTGTGCCGCGACGATCAAACCGCTATTGAATCCCATAAATCCGCCCGGTAACGCAAACGCATTGATCGATGGATCTTCCACGGCGAAGAATTCAAACGATTGATCGGCATCGGCCTCGTCGGAATTAGCGATCAACCTGTGACCGAGATTACTGAGATAACTGGCGATTTCCGGATCATCCATGTAACTCGGATCGGCACGGATCTGACGCATGATTTTCAGCCCGATCTGGCGCTCTTGATACGGCGTCACAGTCACTTGCGACACATCGCCGAGATTGGGTAACTCATGCGAAAAAGTGTTCGCCGGAAAAAGCAGGGATAATGCGATGATCAAACAGATTAATCTCATGGTTAATGCAAGCAGAAAATTTTTACCGGAACCGGTCATTTTCGCATTGGATTGATTGGTTATACGTTGGTTTCTTGTGAATTGAAATTCTGTACAGTTGTTTTCATCGGTTGAGAAGCACGTTCAAGCGAGAAGTGATGCTAATTCCAGCCTGTGCTCGGTTTTATGATACGCCAAGGATTCTTTTTTGAGCAATGTGGTAATGATATCTTCGTTTCTTGCATGATCCCGGATAGATTTGCTGGGATTTTGACACTTGTCAGTCCAATATTGAGTTCGGTAAACGATGTAGAGAAATGGGAATCCGCCCCTCCATGCGCAGTGTAGGTGATGCCTACGACAACGCAATGGCTGAAAGCTTCCTTGCCAATCTGGAATGTGAATTGATCGACAGGCGTTCCCGGAAAAACAAAACCGAAGCAAGACTGGCTATATTCACCTGGATCGAGTCCTGGTATAACCCAACTTGCAGGCATTCCGGGCTTGAATACTTATCACCGAATAACTTTGAAAGAAAACTGAAGGAGCAAAATCAAATCGCGACAAATTACAATTCTCTCACACAGGTCGAAGTTCTCTCGATTCGGTGAAAAAATGCCTGTCATAATGGGACGACTCCAACTCCAGGCCATCGATTTCCAAGTCAAGCTCAACAGGCGCCGGTTTCCAATGAGCCATCATGTTCCGATGAAGAAAGAAACCAATCATCCCGCAATATTGATGATTAATTATCGAGTGGCGATGCATATATCATCGATACGCACGCGAATGCTGATTTGCCATGCTGTTTGCTGGGTTGAGCTTATTAGGTTTTATCGTGAGCCGGAAGAAAAATAACCTGAACGATTAAATTCGATTGAATCTGAAATAAACCAAGCCCGCTGCACGAGCGGGCTTGGTTTTATTCAATCCTGACTGATATGCTTACAGAATTGGTCAAAAACCCATTAAATTACGAAGGCAATCAAGTACGCCCGAAGAATCGGAGCGATGGCAAAAGAAAAAAATACTGGCTATAAACGCAGTAATCGATAAAGCGAGGACTGCCATAGAAAGCATCAAGCCTTTCTGATCGTATTTAGCCTTGATCACTTTTGCAATATCGTCATACGAGGGTTCGGATAGTTCGATTTTTTCTTCTGGAATACTTAGAGGCTCATTGCGAACTTCCAGATTAATTTTCGGTTCGGTTTTTTTGACAGTATGCGCAGCGGCCTGAACTTTCTCAACAGCGGGTGGTGTTGATTCTTGCGCGACAGTACCAGTTGCAGACGAGTGTGTTTCCTGATTCTTTCTTTCCCGGTTGTTGAGTAAAATAATGTAATGAAATACGTCGGTTATCATACCCATTCGTTGGGTAGCTTCATACACATCCTGAGCATCAACAATGGTTTTATTGCGCTCATACGCAACATTGAGCGATCGATCACAGAGTGAATTGATGGTCCGTGGTGTTCCCCCGGAACCGAACGCGATCGTGAGCGCTTCCCATCCGGTATCTGAAATGAGCTCAGGTGTTCCTCCTGCCACATGAATGCGATGTTTGATGTACTGCAACACCCGGTCGACATTCATCTTTCCGAGTGTTTCCAGTGCCGCGATCCGTTGCTTAAAGGGCGCCATCTCGGGACGGTTGATCTTTTCCATCAACTCTTCCTGACCGAGCAGCAATAGCTGAATGAGTTTGGTTGAGCCTTCCTCAAGATTGTTGAGTAAGCGAATACCGTTGATCACGTCTTCCGTCATCAGATGGGATTCATCCATAATGACTAAGCATTTTTTTCCTTCCGCATTGATTCTTAGCAATGCATTCCGGATATCCCGCATCACGAAGGTTTTTTCTGCTGAAGTCGGCTGCACTCCAAGTTCCTGCGCCAGAAATAAATAAAGATCCGAGCTATTCGCGGGCGGTTCGGCCATCCAGATGAGCTTGATATTGTCGGGAAAATCAGACTTTATCATCTGACTTAATGTTGTTTTTCCGGATCCGATCGGACCGGTGACAACAATCAAGCCACGTCCGCTGAGCAAGGAACCGGAAATTTGTTTACGAATCCGGGCATGATCTCCATGATCATAAAAGAATAATGGATCCGGTACATTCTCGAATGGAAGTCGGTTGAGGTTAAAGTGCTGCGAGTACATATGCATTAATTAGCTCCCTCTTGCGGCAAAAGTTTTACTTCAACTCTGCGGTTTTTGGCTCTACCTTCTTCGGTATTATTGGAAGTTATCGGTTGTGTATCACCGTAACCATTAACCGATATCCGGTCTTTCGGTATGCCGTGTAAAACCAATATATTGGCAATCGCCTTTGCGCGGCGCAAAGATAAATCCATATTGTCGCTGCCGGATTTACCTGTCGGTATATTGTCGGTATGACCTTCGATGAGAATACGGCTATTGGGATATGCGGATATTTCCTGCACTAGATTTTCAATCGCGGAATAAGCGACATCCTGTATCACATCTTGGCCTGAACGGAATGTCTTACCGCCGAATACTGTCACTGTGTGCGATTGAGTATCCGGATTGATCGCCTTAATACCGGCTATTTTATCTTCCGCCGTCGCCACTTTGTTTTCAAGCTGCGTGATGACTTCTTGCATTTCTTCAGCGAAAGCTTTATCGGCCTCCGAATCACCAGCTGCTTGTGTCACGGTATCCGTTACCGCAGGCGCCGCTGCAACGGAAGGGGCCGGGGTTGGTGCGGGTGGCGGCGCAGGAACAAACGCACTGTCGGGTTCATTATTTAAATAAGAATAAGAAGTTGTGTAACTCTGTAAATTCATAGCCTTATACGTAATGGAAGCCGATAAAGCAAAAAATATCACAGACAATCCAATAATAATTGAACGCATGGGAAGTACTCGTTATATTGATTTTTAATGTGTTGCTGATGCCAACGAATGTTAACGGATATAAGCTGAAATATTTTAATGTATTGAAAGTTACTTTGCTCAGATGCAGCGGTTTAAACCAGATAGCATATTGTTTCTACACGTGAATCGTGTTCAGTTAATTAGGGGTAGTACATTACCTCTAATTTCATTGAATTGCACAAATTTTTTATTGCTTGATGTTATGTTTATCGCATAACTCTTTACAAAAGAATGCTATGTTAGCAGATATCAATAGCCGGAAATGTTTTCGGTTTGAATGGATGGACTCGAGAATACCACAGAAACAAACTCATTGTGTGCAATGAACCATTGAAAGGAGATGGATGTGAACCAAAAATCGGGCAGCAGTGTAATCGGTACAGACGAACAGATCATTTCCGGCACCAACGGGTGGTTGATGGTGGTGGTATTGCTACCTGCGATATTGTTCGCGGTTTTTTTAGTGGCCACGCCGGGTGGGCCAGTCAAACTAATGGGTGGCGCGGCGTTGCTGGTGATTACGCTGTTCTGCTGCAAAGGATTATTCACGCTCGAACCTAATCAGGCAGCCGTCATGATTTTTTTCGGCAGCTATGCCGGAACGGTTAATGAGAGCGGTTTTTTCTGGGTGAATCCGTTTTATAACCGGACTCGCGTGTCCTTACGGATCAATAACTGGAATACGCCGGTTCTGAAGGTCAACGACGAGCGCGGCAGTCCGATTGAGATTGCCGCCGTGATTGCCTGGCGGGTGCAAGATACCGCCCGGGCGGTGTTCGACGTTGAAAGCACATTGAATTACTTGCAAATCCAAAGTGAATCCGCCGTGCGTCAAGTGGCCAGCAGTCACGCCTATGACGCTGCCGAAGGAGGGCAGCGCAAGAGCTTGCGCACCGATCTGGATGCCATTGCAGCGCTGTTGCGGGACTCTATACAGCAACACGTCGAAGTGGCGGGCATTGTGATAGAAGAAGCCAAAATTGCCCATCTGGCTTATGCGCCGGAAATCGCCAATGCCATGCTGCGTCGCCAACAAGCGGAAGCGGTGGTACAGGCGCGTCAAAAGCTTGTCGATGGGGCGGTCGGTATGGTCGAAGTGGCATTGAAGAATCTGGAAGATAAAAAGATCGTTACGCTGACATCCGATCAACGTGCAGTGCTGGTCACCAACATGATGACCGTGTTGCTATCGGAATCGGGTGCGCAGCCGGTGATTCAGATGGCGCAATCGACACAATAGTGACCATCAACTGCTGTAAGTCAAGGTTGCAATCCAGGAGCCATTCGGTGAATGCTTTTTTTACCGCGAGCGTTAATACGATTGATTAAAAGTTCAAATGAGATAAAGAATTAGGTAATGTCATTCACGTTTGACTTTAATTGGAGATATCGCTATATAGTGAAATGCGGTATCGGCAATACTGATTCAATGCAGTAGCAATGCGAGTTTATCGACACTATAAAGGAGAATAACAGCATGTCAGCGACCACAATCTTTTCAAAAAAATTTCATCGAACCCACAAACTGTTCCTTTGGAGCATGATACTTGTGCCATTTCTGATCTCGGGTTGCAGCATCGGCGATAAAATCGACAAGTTGACCGACAAAGTCAGTGATATTTCCGGTGATACCGTTGCTACGCTGGATAACGCCATCGATGCTCTGGACCGGAATTCCGCATCGTGGCAAGCGGTATTGCAAGACACTACGGCGAAGTTGACGAACGATGCGCAGTCCACCGTGCGTAATGAGATCTCGGATGTGCTGAATCGCAGCGTGGCCGCTACCGGCGATGAATTGCGCTGTAATGTGGATTTTATCGGTACGCGCGTGCGTCAGGCTTTGGTAAGGATTCGTGCGCGCTTGATGCATCAGGCAGTGCCGCCGGTTGAACCGGCGCTGTGTCATGTCGTGCCAGCCGCAGTGGATATGGCGCTGGATCCGAGCCGCCGCAACAAACTGGAGTTCTTTGGTTACGATTTCGATACCACACCAATCAAGGTAACGCTGCATGACACCTCGAGAACACTGGATGTTTCTCCCGAATTGGATCGATTGACGCACTATCACATGACCCTCAATCTCGGCGCCAACGGTGTGCCTTTGTCCAAAACCAGCGATCGTCTCACGTTGGAATGGCAGAATCATCCTATTTCCAGCATCGCTGTCATTCAGCCCGCAACACCGGTATGCCGGGAAAAAACCGAAACCTATGCGCGTAATACCTATTTATCGCTCACACCGCCTCACACCCGAGGTGATAAGGAGTTCGGCGGTCATGGCCCCGAAGTGTGGGCTAAAGCAACCTGGAGTATCCAAGGCTCGAACGTTAGCTTACGGCTTTGGATGAAAGCGCAAGAAACACGGAGCGATTGGACGACTGCGGAAGGTGAGCGCAATGATATTTACTATACGGCTCCCCCCGGTTGGCGCATTGACAGTATCGTCGGCAGTTTGGAAAGCTCAGCGCACTACGTTGACACCGATCATAACGATGATCGTCAGGGCGGCGGCCCAAGTGGACCGGTGAAGGAATTCAAATTCCGCGGTGATCGTGATGGCGACGATGCCGGCAGTTATACCGGGATGGATGTGACTTTCAATCCGTTGGTGGTGAAATTGGTCGAGGTGGCTAATTGCGCTCCAGCATCGGCGGTTAAATCCTTGCAAATCAAAGACCAGCTTGCACCTTCCACCATCAAACGTCTGCAACCCATGATGTTGAAGTTGCAACCAGCGAAACCTTAGTTATAGTTGAGCAATCACCGGTTTTGTGCCGGTGATTGCTTGCAATGCATTCAATCGAAGCGCGAATAAATCAAGTCTCTGATTCACTCTCGCTTCTTCGCTTAAATATTCGATGGCTCTGCCAGAATCTCTGGGGAATACGATTGGTTTTTCCCCTTATAGATCGTGATGTGTTTTGGGGATTGTTTTCAAGTGGCTGCCGGTATGCGGTGCAACCGCATGCGTAACACGCGGCGAAGTTTCTCCGCGATGTAAGGCAAAAATTTTGTTTTGCAGCATCTTGTCGGACACCGATACGCGGGCATGCTGGCGCAAATGCGCAACCCAGGATTCGACCGTGAACATCTCGATGAATCGTCCATGATCCTCGACATCCTCGAAAAATCCCCATTGAATGGCGCCGTCGCGGCGGCGGGTTATCTCCAGTTCTTGCATCAACAAATAAAAAGCAGCGCGATCCGCATCGTCGATACGATACTCCAGTGTTACCAACACAGGGCCGTGACCGTGCGATACAGGAATCACCGGTGCGGGGTCAGCCCAATGACCGGATACCGTATAGTCATGGTGTTCGCCCAGATTGAGTTTGAACCGCGCCGTGATGGGGATCAACAGCAACGCCAAAAATCCTGACGCAGTCAAAGCTTCCGGCAGACCGACCATTTCCGCTGCCTGACCCCAGCTGAGCGATCCCGCGGCCATCGCACCGAAAACCACCATCTGAAAAATGGCGAGTCCGCGGGCACGAACCCAATCCGGTAACGCCATTTGCACGGAAACATTCAACAACGAAACCGCCATGATCCATGACACGCCGCCTGTAAATCCCGCGACCATGCCGGTCACCGCATGTCCGCCATAGGCAAACAACATGGAGCTCAGCGCGGTTACCGTTGTTGCTACTATCATGATTGTGTTTGCACTGAAGTGTTTTTTCATGACAGGAAGTAGAAATGCCCCGGATACTGCGCCAATACCCAGTGCAGTCAATAAAATACCGTAAAGGCTGGGGCCGCCTTGCAATGTATCCTTCGCGATCAGCGGCAGTAATGCCCAGTAAGCGGATGCGCACATGAAAAAAGCCAATGCATGAGTCAAGGTGTGGCGTAGCGGCTTGCTATGCAGGGCAAAGCGGATACCGGCACGCATGGCACCGGCCAAGCGTTCGCGCGGTAATGTATCGTCCTGGGTGGTACTCGCGCGCCACCATAACAGCGCTGCCGCGACGGCAAGATAGGAAATGGCATCCAGAAAAGCCGTCGCCACGGCACCGGCTGCGGCCAGAATAAAACCACCCAATGCCGGCCCGATGGCGCGGGCGATATTCATGCTGACGCCATTCAACACAATGGCGGAACTCAAGGTGTCGCGCGGCACAAGACGCGGCACGATGGCCTGCCATGCCGGCATGGCAAAGGCCGATCCGGTGCCGATGATGAAAGTAAACAGCAGCAGGGTCCAGGCATTAACGCTGCCGCTCCATAACAGTGCGGTAAAAAGCAGCAGCACCGCTGCCAGAAAGACTTGTGTGCATATCAGCAGTTTGCGGCGATCAAAAAGATCACCCAATGCTCCAGCGGGAAGGGCAAAAAGAAAAACCGGCAAGGTTGTTGCTGCTTGCACCATCGATATCATGAAAGGTGAGGGGGATAATTCGGTCATCACCCAGCCGGAAGTGACATTGAACATCCACGTACCGATATTTGAAACCAACGTCGCAATCCATAGCACCGTGAAAATGCGATGTTTGAAGGGAGAAAACGCAGAGCCTGTCATGGTCGCCGGTTACGCTCTGTCAGCAAAGCAGCCGCAGCCGATCGTCCAGGGATTGTCGTAGCCCGTCATCAGCCACTCAAGGGAGAACAATGCATCTGATTTAATGACTGTCATGGTATGGGAGTCCATTCAAGCAGTTAACCACAATATTAAGAAATACGAATGGGTGTTTATGTACTATACAGCATTCCTGGCACTTCTCATTTTCTTGGTCTTAAGTTGTGTTTACCGGTTATCCGCAGTAGTGCAACCGCTGTGCGCACGCAATCCGGCATAATCATGAGATACTGAATGCCACAACATCACACTCAATTATTAACAGGAAAATATTTTATGACTACTTCGTATATGTACAAAACCTCAATACCCGTTTTCAAGCAACTGTTGACCAGCTTAAGCACCATTTTAACTAAAGCGGAAGCTTATGCCGCCGGGAAAAAATTTGAACCGGCCGTATTGCTGAATGCCCGGCTATATCCCGACATGTTCCCTCTGATGCGCCAGATACAGGTGGCCGCGGATTTCGCCAAAAGTGTTTCAGCCCGGCTGGCGGGGGTTGAGGTACCAGCGTATGAAGATAATGAGCAGACTTTCGCCGATTTACAGGCGCGCATTGCCAAGACTCTAGCGTTTATCGAAAGCCTAACGCCCGCGCAGTTCGAAGGCAGCGAAACACGCGATATCGTGTTGCGTCCGGGCACACCGAAAGAGAAAAAGATGATCGGGCATAATTACCTGATCAACTATGGATTGCCGCAATTCTTCTTCCATGTCACTACTGCCTACGCGATCCTGCGGCACAATGGACTGGATGTCGGCAAAGGCGATTTCATGGGCAGTTTTTAAGGGTTGTTGCAATACTGGCCGTGCCATTTCTGCTCGCACAAGCCATTCCCCGCCGGTAGGCGCTTGCCATTCATTTTGCCGCGAGCTTGCGGCTGCGTTTCGGTTTCGGGGTGAGCGCGTTTTCCGCGCGGGATGCCCGGATGCGGTCGAGCAATACGCTGGCGGGTTCGTCGTTGGGGTCTTGCGGCACCAGTTCGCCGCGGAAGGCTTTGGCGAGGATCGCGGGCGTCAGCTTGTCGACTTGGGCGCGGGCGGCGTGATAGCGGGCTTCGATGCGATCGGCGTAGGCGAACAGTTCTTCGACGCGGCGGACGATTTCGGTTTGTTCTTGCAGAGGTGGTAACAAGAAAGCAAACCGATTTAATGAGATTCCGGTCAGGTGCTTTATGGTCGTGCCAGTAAATAACTTCGCAAGACTATGATCATCAGCAGCCGCTTTGATCACATAACACAAATATTTTGGAAGTAACTGATCACTAACACGTACGCGATGCAATGCCTTCTGGTAGACAAAATTACTTGCAGTTTCTCGCCACACTGCACATCTTCCTGGTTCTCCACCTTCACAAATCATTACATCACCACTTCTCAAATTAAGCTCATTCTTCTCTTTTAGTGAAACTTGAATTTTCTGTATATCATTCAAATTAAAATCAAACCATCTGACATTGATATTCCGAAGATAAGGAATTAGTTCACCCTGATTTTTATTTTTATCAAGCATTTTTCCCAAACGGGAGCTTGCAACATCAGCCAATTTTACTTGGGGCCAATTGAATGAGAGTGAACAATTTTCTCGCCATTCTTCTGTCAGTTTCCCCGAAGTTGCGGCGGCGAGGACGGCTTGGCGGAAGTGTTTGAGGATGACGGGAATGCGGTCGAGGCGTTCGCGGCAAGCATCGACTCGCGCAAAAATACTATCGAGTTTGTCGGCGATGCGTTTTTGTTCGTTGAGCGGCGCAAAAGGTGCTTCAAATCCACGAATATCTTTCGATCTAACAGCTGGATACAAAGCGCCTTGTACAAGATCGCTCATTGCTTT
>MSXT01000023.1:0-43787 GCA_002083595.1 Proteobacteria bacterium ST_bin16
AAAGCAATGGAAAGCGCATCACCCGTGACGGCGAAGCGGTCGATTACGCCACCGGCGCGGTTGTTTGGGGCGAACCTGGCACCAATGGACAGCATGCGTTTTATCAATTATTGCATCAGGGCACGCAAACCGTTTCCGCTGATTTCCTCGCACCTTGCCAGAGTCATTATCCGGTCGGCGATCATCACCGCATGCTGCTGGCAAATTTCTTTGCGCAAACGGAAGCATTGATGACCGGCAAGAATGCGCAGGAAGTGCGCGCCGAGCTGGAAGCGCAAGGGTTGGATGCCGCCACTGTGGAACAATTGCTGCCGCACAAAATTTTTCCCGGCAACCGGCCGACCACGTCGATTCTGTTCAAAAAACTCGATCCTGAAACGCTGGGCGCATTGATTGCCTTGTACGAACATAAAGTGTTCGTGCAAAGCGTGATCTGGAATATCAACCCATTCGATCAATGGGGCGTGGAGCTGGGCAAGCAGCTGGCCGGAAAAATCCTGGCCGAACTGCAACAAGACGGCGCCGTGACTTCGCATGATGCATCCACCAACGGCTTGATCGGTTACTTCAAGTCCAACCAGTAGACAATCCTCATGCCGTCACCGCAAGAACTGCGTGTTCTATTCATCACGCCGGAAGTTTTTCCACTTTGTAAAACCGGCGGCTTAGGCGATGTCAGCGCGGCATTGCCCGCCGCATTACGCGCGTTACATACCGATGTACGGCTGCTGCTGCCGGGTTACCCGCAAGTGCTGGCCGGAGTTAAATACAAATCCAAAGTCGCCGAGTTCACGGCGTTGCCGCAATTCCCCCCCGCCACTTTGCTGTCGGCACGGCTTTCGCTGAGCAAAACCGAGCACATTCCGGTTTTTGTCATCGACTGCCCTGGATTGTATAAACGCGATGGCGGGCCTTACATGGATGAATTCGGACGCGACTGGCCGGACAATGCGCTGCGTTTCGGCTTACTGTCGAGAATCGGCGCTATTTTGGCCAGCGATGCCAGCCCGATCGCCTGGCGCCCGCACATTGCGCACTGCAACGACTGGCAAAGCGGTCTCACACCCGCTTACCTGCATTTTCACCCCGGTAAAAAAGCCGCCACGTTGATGACAATCCACAACCTCGCATTCCAGGGTGTTTTCCCGCCCGGCAGCGTGGTGCAACTGGGATTGCCGCCGCACAGTTTCGCTATCAACGGCGTGGAATATTACGGCAATCTGTCGTTTCTCAAGGCGGGGCTCTATTACGCGAACCATATCACCACGGTCAGCCCAAACTACGCGGAGGAAATCCAAGCGCAACCGTTGGGATTCGGCTTGCAAGGATTACTGGCCGCGCGCCGCAGCCACTTGACCGGGATCGTCAACGGCATTGACGTCAATGAGTGGGATCCCGCAGCCGACCGGCATCTGGTCAAAAATTACAACAGTAAAAAACTCGCGGATAAAGCGTTCAACAAGAGCGCATTGCAACAGCAGATGGAATTGGCGGTAAATGCCGAGATCCCGCTATTCGGTGTAATCAGCCGCTTGAGCCACCAGAAAGGAATCGATGTACTGATCGAGATAGCGCCGCAACTGGTAAAAATCCCCGCACAACTGATCGTGCTCGGCAGCGACCAGGCGCAATTGGAGCACCAGCTGTCGATGCTGGCGCAGGCCCACCCCGGTGCCATCGCCGTGCGCATCGGCTTTAACGAAGCTTTGTCGCATTTGATCGAAGCCGGCGCGGATTGCTTCCTGATGCCGTCGCGTTTTGAACCGTGCGGCCTGAATCAAATGTACAGCCAGCGCTACGGCACGCCGCCTGTAGTACACGCAACCGGTGGCCTGCTCGATACCGTAGTCGACTGCACACCGCAAACCCTGGCCAATGGCAGCGCCAGCGGGTTTGTATTCGACACGATGAGTGCGGAGCACCTGCTCGCCACCATCAAACGCGCGGCAGCAGCTTATCATGACAAAAAAATCTGGCATCGCTTGCAGAAAAACGGCATGGCAAAAGACTTCAGCTGGCATACCAGCGCAACGGCTTACCGGGAAATCTATTTGTCGTTGTTATCCTGATTCCAGAATTCCGGTGTTCCCGTGTCTTGATTTCCCCGAGCTATTGGGATTTGGAACCCCCGAGGCATGGCGGCGAATCGTTGCGTTTTCCACTCTTTTCAAACCATTCGTCCATCGTCATGGTGTGCAGAACAAGCGCATGAATCGATTTCGCCAGCTCATCAGCCAGAATTTTATTCACCATCCGGTGGCGCGCTAAAAGCATTTTTCCCTGAAATGCATCGGATACGACCGTCACCTTGAAATGGGATTCGGATCCTACCGGTACATTGTGCTGGTGGCTTTCATTAACCACCTCCAGAAACTGCGGTTGCAGTGATTGCAGTTTGGTTTCGATCGAATTCTTAATATTCACAGTACGGTCACTCCCTTATCACGCAGCGCGGATTCCAACACATAAAGTCCGTCAGTCTACCGCGATTCGCCCATCCTGTTCAGCTTTGCGCGTGTCATTTACCTTGTTCTATATTTATGGAATTACATGTTTTTCCCCTGAGAAAATAATTGAAATCAGGAATTTTTCCTGAAAACTTTTCAGCCACAACCGGATAGTTGCAACCCGAGCGTGAATTACTTATTCCACTGCCCGAAAGTTACATTACAATCATCCTTGAATCGCATCTGTGCAGTAACGCAGATAAACACGGGACAAAATCACAAAAACCGGTTAATCCACTCCCAATGCACCGTATCAAAGCTATGCGGCAGATCGGCCCGCGCTGAGAAATGCCGCACAGCCTGGAGCCTTCTATACAACTTCACGATAAGGAATGTCCATGAAAACCCGGATCGCTGTTCTGTTTGCCCTCTCCGCCATTACCCTCGCGGCTTGTAGTTCGCATCCGCTGGAAGCCCCATCGCCTCCGGCGTATGTCAGCCCGGTGCCGGATGACTGGCCACAGGCGCAAGCCAAAATAGTGCAGAAAAAATCGGACTATCTCCAGTCGCATCAGGTCGCCTATGACTGGTTCGGCAATTTTGCTTTCAGCGAAACCGACGGCATTCCCTATCTGGTCTTGAAACTGTTACCGAAACTCGCACCGGAACTGTGGGGCAGCGAAGAGAATTTTCTCGATGCGGTCGGCCTGTTCATCGACGAGCGGCAAAAAACTTTCCCGGTCGCGCGCGGTATCGGTTTCAGCGGCTTATCGCGGGCCGAAGTGCAAGGCAATATCGACTACGCTTCGTTTACTTGCGGCGCCTGCCACATTGGCCGCGTACGGCTGGAAAACGGACAAATGGATTACCTCGACGGCGGGGTGAATGGTTCGTTCAACATTGTGCAGTTCCGCGTCAAAGCATACCAAACCCTGCAAAAAGCCTACGCGGGCAAAACCGGTGATGACCGCTACGCCGTGTTAACGCAGAAGCTGCTGGACGCATTGGATGCCACGCACCAGCAAAACCCGAATTATTTTTACAACAATTACCAGTCCGCGGGCAGAAACTTTGACGCCGATTACGAAGCGGCGCAGATTGCGCTGTTCAAGAAAACCGCCGGGCAAACAGTGAAAAAATATGCGCAACGCGTCGAAGCCGAATACGAAGGCTTTGGTGCTCTGGTCGCTAAAAACTACCCCGGTCTTGAATCCGCGATGATCGCCGGTTTTCCCGGCATGGCCGACGCCACCGGTTTGAGCGCGATCAACGGCTATATCGGTTTGCGCAGTAAACTCATATTGAAATGGTTTGCCGGTATCGTCCTGCCGCCGGAGCCGGGCATTACCGATTTCATGTCGGTCTGGGAACAAGACAAACGCCTCGCCAGCTGGGATGAAAGCCATAAACGCCTGATCAACGGCGGCGGGCAATGGAACGGCAATATACCGATGCCAATCTACCGCAACCTGGTCGCCATGCTGACGCTGGGCTTGGAACAGACCGACGTGCGCGTCGCTGCGTTTGCCGAAGAATTACTCGATGGCTTGCCCGCCAGCCCTTATCCGTTCGCAGTCGATGTCGCATTGGCTAAAAAGGGACAGGGCTTATTCGCCGAACATTGCGCCGATTGCCATCAGCCGAAAAACGGTAAGGTGTACGACAACCTCGGTACCAGCATGAAACGCGCTTACGTGGTCGGTGCAGTGCTGAACTACGCTGCGCGCAAGGGTTTGTACGACAACTGCTCCCCGGATACCACCGTCCGGCTGTACAACAAGGACATCAAGCCTTGCGCCGAGTTTGAAGGTGTATCACTGGCCGGTAAAAAAGATTTGCTGATGTCACCGAACAGCGAACACCATGGCTACAACGCCCGGCCAATGAGCGGCGTATGGGCGCAAGCGCCGTATTTGCACAACGGCACGGTGCCGACGGTTTACCACCTGCTGGTACCGGACGAACGCCCGGTCAGTTTTGTCAAAAGCCGCCTCGATTATGACCAAAAACTGCTCGGTTTCTCCTGGAACTCGCAACAAACAAGCGGTAAAGAAGAAGGTTATGTGTTCCAGACCAACGCGGTTCCCGCGCTGAGCAACAAGGGGCATGACAAGGACATCGTGGAAGGCAAGAAAACCTACCGTCTCAACTGGTCGAACGATAAGGACGGCGCGTTTGCGATCATTGAGTATTTAAAAACTTTGTAACTATCAGCAAAAGGAGGAATCATCATGTCCAACCCCTTAATTCAACCGTACCTGATGTTCGGCGGGCGCTGTGAAGAAGCGCTCGAATTCTACCGTGCCGCTTTGGGCGCGCAGGTCGATATGCTGTTGCGCTTCAGCGAAAGCCCCGATCCCACGCCGCCCGGCATGCTGCCGCCGGGATTTGAAAACAAAGTCATGCACGCCAGCTTCCGCGTCGCGGGTAATGTGTTGATGGCTTCGGACGGCTGTGAAGTCGGAGCGCAATTCAAAGGTTTTTCGCTGTCGATTGCGGTCGCCACCGAAGCCGAAGCGGACCGTTATTTTTCCGCGCTGTCCGATGGCGGCCAAGTGCAAATGCCGCTGACAAAAACCTTCTGGTCGCCACGTTTCGGCATGCTCACCGACCGCTTTGGCATCGCCTGGATGATCAACGTCGTCGGCGACGAACACGTCGTATGAGCGCCCGCATACTGGCTATCGTTGCCGCCATCGCTATATTGACGGCAACCGGCTGCACCACGCAGCAACTCCACAATACCGGGCAGGCATGGCAACGCAACCAATGCACCCAGCTGGTGGATCAACAGGAACGCGAGCGCTGCCTGGCCAATGCCGGTGCTTCTTATGACACTTATAAGAAACAGTCCGATCTGGAAAACACGCAAGGAAAGTAACGATCCGGCAGCCGGACACTTCCTGTTCATAGACGAAACCTTCAAGGAGATTTCCATGGATCAAAAGGTATACAAGGGCCATTGTTTTTGTGGCACGGTTGAATTTACGGTGACCGGTGAGCCGGATGCGATGGGTTATTGTCATTGCGAATCCTGTCGCCATTGGTCTGCCGGTCCGGTCAATGCTTTCACGCTATGGCAGCCGACAGCGCTGCAAATCACGCGCGGCGCGGAAAACATCGACACCTACAATAAAACAGCGCAAAGTGCCCGAAAATGGTGCAAAACATGTGGCGGCCACATTTATTCCGAGCATCCCGGCTGGAATCTCATCGATGTATTTGCTCCCATCCTGCAGAATTTTTCGTTTCAACCGGCCATTCACGTGCATTATCAGGAATCCGTGTTGCGCATCGTGGACGGATTGCCCAAGATGAAAGATGTTCCAAAGGAAATGGGCGGCTCAGGCATCAGCATCGCGGAATAAAAAACCGGCACTCGCGTTGAAAGACATGACCCTGAACTTTGAAACCATGAGCGAACAGCAGCTTTTGGCGATCGCCAATCCGATCATGGATAACCTGATGGATGCATCCACCCAAATCGACCATGCCCGGCACGTGCGCGATTTCACCGATCGATTGAAAGCCATCGTCACACCGGATTACTTTGCCTGCATCTGCCAGCAGTACCAAACTGAAAAAGGCTACTTCACCACCCGCACCCCCATCGCCGTCCTTCGCCGCCCGGACTCGGCGGCGATCCTGTGGAAACAACACTTCACGAAAGTACCGGGCGAATTCGTCGCGGAGATGGTGCTGGTGCATCGGGATGGGAGATATTTAGTGGATCATGTGATGGTGTTTTGAGGTTTTGATGCAAACCCCACTTATTGTGGATCTAACAAAGTTAGTTGTGATGAAAATGGATCATTTATTTCCATAAAATAGAAGGGAATAGCATAAAATTCATCATAATAGATTTTATTTTTGATGCAATATATTGCATCATCTCGAACGTCTAATTTTAGTTATACCCTGGAACCGATAACCAATGCCCTCGTTCGAACTTAAGCTTTTTTCTCTGAAACAATCGAAAGTACTAAAAATCGAGTCTGTTCAAGATCAAGACATAGATGAAAAAGTTGTTGAGCTTCTGATCAATTTTGCCTATCAACTTGATGAGATTGATCATCGAATTTCGATTAAATCATTGCAACAAAACACCCTTGAACTAAGAGAAAACATATGCAGCTTTATCGATCGTTATAAGCATGTAGCTCCTCAACTTAACAAGCTAAAATCTTTTATTGGTAGCCTTGAGGATGGAGAGTATTTCTACATTTTCCAGAACATCAAATTGGAAACCATTCAAATTGCGGAGTTGGGCATTTACCTTCAAGCCCTGAACAATGGATTGGACATAGCCGTTACTCAGGAAGAATTTTTGTTAACTTTTGGTGATTTGCTGAGTAATTACGACATGCTTGCATTCAATGGTGCCAACCGAGTATGTATTGGAGATTCTGACAAGTCGAAAATATTGTGCAGGTTCTGCGGAAAAGGTGCACCATTTGTTCGGTTTAAGAATAAGGCGCATGCAATATCAGAAGCCTTAGGGAATAAAGGAATAGTTTGTAATGAAGAATGTGATACTTGTAACGCCAGGTTTGGTGACGGAATCGAAACGGATTTGATAGCACTTCTAAGTCTTTATCGTGCATTCTTTGGAATCAAAGGAAAAGGCAGCGGCACTCCACAGCTTAAAGGAAAGAACTTTTCAGTAAAAAAAGTAGGTTCAGGGGAAGTTAATTTCTCAATTTTAGGCGAAGACGGAAGTTTTCCAGAGCGCGTTGATGCTCACACGTATGAAAAGGTGTCACAGCAGAATGTATATCGTGCACTTTGCAAGTACATAATAAGCGTCTTACCAAATGAACATCTATCGGCATTCGAAGAGTGCTTGAGATGGATAAATCACGATACATCTTTTAGAAAATTGCCACCGACATATATAAGGGTGGTTAACGATTTATATTCAGAATATCCAATCTTATCAGTATTTATTAGAAAGAATTTGGACAATGAGCTCCCTCATGTTGTAGGAGAATTCAGATTTGCGAACATCGTTATTGTCTTCGTGATGCCATCTTCAAGCAAAGACGTTTGTTCATTTGATGAAGAATCTGATTTGGATAAATTCTGGGGCATATCACACTATTCAAAGCATGCGCCTCACTCAGAGTGGATCAAGATGAACCTTGATTCTGATGAGAAGAGAGAGCTTTGTTTTAGTGTTAAGTTTGAACAGCGGGTATAACAACCCGCTAAACTCGAATGCTCGATTCACTCGCGCCGGTTAGCGGGAGCGTTAGCCCTCATTACACAAGGTATTCAATGGATCCTTTTAGATGGAAATGTTCGTACTGCAACCACGCCACAACGATCATATCGCCCAATTTCGGGATCAATACATATTGACACGACACAAACATATTCGTCTACTCGGCGAGTCCAATCTATGAGCGACCAGTACTTAGCAGAACCGTCGTCTCCTCTATTGTGAGAGGCAAAGGATTCCGGACGACACAGACTACTCTGAGCTAGTGAGTGTAGATCCAATAATGCAGAAAGCTTGCTTCTACTATTTCCCGGACGTTGATCGCGACGATTTCACTGGTTCCGAACATCGGAGCAAATCCGATGCGTACCCCTTATAAAGCCCAACATGAGTAGATGATCGCCTTCTAGCGATACCTAGGAAACCCACTACCATGCCCCCCACCCCCACGGCCTTTACCGAATAATATCGCAACGACGACAAGACCAACAATGACAACACCCGCTACCACTTTTCTCCAATCAACAACGGTTTTGTAGAGCTGAAAATCCTCGCGCCAGCGCATGTGTTGCCAGATTTCATCCGGGGCCAGTGCGTGAGGTTGGCCGATGGCATTCGGCGTGACGGTAATTTTCTGATCCGCCCGGACAACCACGAATTGCCCGGTATCCTCCCGCGTCATCACTTCAATCGTGCCGCTGAGCACCATAATGCTGGTTTGCTGTTGCGACACGTTGATTTGCAGGACTGCGTTTTGGGCTTGTATCCTGGCATGCAGTGTCTCGATGTCGTGCAGACAACTCGATGTGTCCGCGTACGCTTTGCCGGCATTGAACCTGTCGATGCGTATCGAGCAGGTTGAGTCCAATGCTTTGAATTCAATGCGCGCGCCGCTTTGCATCCCCGAGCTTATAAAAGCGTTGTTCTTTACCGGCGCGGAAACTTTGACTTGATCGCCATTCAGCAGCACATTTTTGCCTGATGCATAGAGCGTTCCGATGACGGCATCGCTTGCACCGGCGTTGCGATGAAAGCGAACTCCCATATTCTCGTCTTGCTCCCAGAAACCGCTACTTTCCGCAAAATTCCTATCCTGAATGGGCACGGTTTTACAACCGGAAAGCAGCAGAGTGGCTAGTACAAGGAACAACCAAGTTTGAATGTGCACACCCAGCTTGCAAAAGAATGATTGGGGTTCCGTGATGTTCATTTTGCTTCTCCTTTCAGTCGTACTTTCCGCACAAATTTCCGATGGGGTCACTGTAATTCGATCTGTCTGAATCGGGACTGAATGGCGAAGAATGTAAAAAGTTGTCATTCGCTCTACTTGCCGCAGCATGCGATAAAACCCCTATCTTGTACTATAATGCCCCACTACCCGGAAATTCATATCCTTATCGAACGAAATCCATGAATACCACAGATATCAAAAGTTACATGCAATCCGTCGGACAGGAAGCTCGCGCTGCGTCACGGCTGGTTGCGAAAGCGGATACGGCGGCGAAGAATCGCGCGCTGACGGCGATGGCGGATGCCATCCGGCGCGACGAAGCGCTGTTGCTGGCAGCCAATGCCAAGGATTTGGACAATGCGCGCGCGAAAGGCTTGGAAGCGTCGATGATCGACCGTTTGACGTTGTCGGCCAAAGGCGTGGCAACGATGGCGGAAGGCTTGCTGCAGATCGCCACACTGGCCGATCCAGTGGGCGAGATCAGCGGGTTGAATTACCGTCCGTCCGGCATCCAGGTGGGGAAAATGCGCGTGCCGCTGGGCGTGATCGGCATTATTTACGAGGCGCGCCCGAATGTGACCGCCGATGCCGCCGGTTTATGCCTGAAAGCGGGCAATGCGGCGATTTTGCGCGGCGGCTCGGAAGCGATCCACAGCAATCAGGCGATTGCCGCGTGCGTCAAGGAAGGATTGCGCGTGGCCGGTTTGCCGGAAAGCGCGGTGCAAGTGATTGAAACCACCGACCGCGCCGCGGTGGGTGAGCTGATCACGATGAAGGATTTCGTCGATGTCATCGTGCCGCGCGGCGGCAAGGGGTTGATCGAACGCATCGCCAACGAGGCACGCATCCCGGTGATCAAGCATCTGGACGGTGTTTGCCATGTCTACATCGACGATCAGGCGGATTTCGACAAGGCGATCCGCATCGCCGACAACGCCAAAACGCAGCGCTACGGCACTTGCAACACGATGGAAACGCTGCTGATCCATGCCGGTATCGCAGAGAAAATTCTGCCCGCGCTGAGCAAGATTTATTTCGAGAAGGGCGTTGAATTGCGCGGCGATACGGCGGCGCGCGGCATCGTTGCGCAAATCAAGGAAGCCACGGAACAGGATTGGTACGAGGAATATCTCGCGCCGATTCTCAGCATCCGCGTTGTCGATGGGCTGGATCAGGCGATCGATCACATCACGAAATACGGTTCGCAGCATACCGATGCGATCGTCACGGAAAACTACACGCGCGCGCGCCGTTTTCTGCGCGAAGTCGATTCCAGTTCGGTGATGGTCAACACCACGACGCGTTTTGCCGACGGCTTTGAATACGGCCTGGGTGCCGAAATCGGCATTTCGACCGACAAAATCCACGCGCGCGGCCCGGTTGGACTGGAAGGATTAACCAGCCAGAAGTTTATCGTGCTGGGCGACGGCCAGTTGCGGCAGTAACCCGCTGCCAGCCGGTTTCATAACGCGTAAACCAACGCTCATTGCAGCCAAAGGATGTCATGACGCAAGTTGTTGAAATAAAAATTCCCGATATCGGCGATTTCAAGGACGTTCCCGTCATCGAAGTGCTCGTTGCACCGGGTGACAAGGTTGAGAAGGAAACCTCGCTGATCACGCTGGAAACCGACAAAGCTTCGCTGGAAGTGCCCGCGCCGCAAGCCGGAGTGGTGCAAGACCTCAGGGTTAAAGTGGGCGATAAAGTGTCGGAAGGCACTGTCATCCTCACGTTAGCAGTTACAGAACAACCTACCGCACCGGTGCGCCCGGAAGCAGCAACCCAAGAACGCGAGCAAGCACCCACTCAACCAGCTGCACCAGCACCCGCCGTATCCCCGCAATCCACCATACCAGCCGATATGCACGCCGATGTGGTGGTGCTCGGCGCGGGACCGGGCGGTTATACCGCCGCTTTCCGCGCCGCCGATCTGGGCAAGAAAGTCATTCTGATCGAGCGCTATTCGTCGCTTGGCGGCGTGTGCCTGAATGTCGGCTGCATTCCGTCGAAAGCATTGCTGCACGCGGCAAAAGTCATCACCGAAGCGGACGAAGTGGCGTCGCATGGCATTGTATTTGGCAAAGCGCAAATCGATCTCGACAAGCTGCGCAGCTGGAAAGAATCGGTCATCGGTAAACTGACCAAAGGATTGAAAGCGCTCGCCAAACAGCGCAAGGTCGAAGTCGTGCATGGCAGCGGAAAATTTGCCACCGCATACAGCATTCAGGTCGAAACGGCGGAAGGATCGAAAACGATTTCATTCGAGCACTGCATCATCGCCGCCGGTTCCAGCGTCACGCGCATTCCCGGTTTTCCGTATGGAGATCCGCGCCTGATCGATTCCACCGGCGCATTGGCGCTGACCGATGTGCCGCAGCGCATGCTGATTATCGGCGGCGGCATCATCGGCCTGGAAATGGCCACAGTTTATGCCGCGCTGGGCAGCAAAATCAGCGTGGTGGAATGGATGGATCAATTGATTCCGGGCGCCGATGCGGATCTGGTCAAACCGCTGCACCGTCGCATCGGCAAACGCTACGAAGCGATTTACCTGAAAACCAAAGTCACGAAAATAGAAGCTACCGAAGCCGGATTGACCGCCACTTTTGAAGGTGACAAAGCACCGCCGCCGCAAACATATGACCGCATTCTGCTAGCGGTCGGGCGCCGCCCGAATGGGCGCGAGATTGGCGCTGAGGACATCGGCGTTCAGGTCAACGAGCGCGGCTTTATCCCGGTCGATCCGCAAATGCGTACCAATCTACCGCATATTTTCGCCATCGGCGATATCGTGGGCGAACCGATGCTGGCGCATAAAGCCAGCTACGAAGGCAAATTGGCTGCCGAAGTGATCGCCGGGCATAAAGCTATCTTCGATGCGCGCACCATTCCATCGGTCGCCTACACCGATCCGGAAATCGCTTGGATGGGATTGACCGAGAAAGAGGCGATCAAGCAGGGCATCGATTACGAAAAAGCCGTCTTCCCGTGGGCTGCCAGCGGCCGCGCGATATCGATGGCGCGGGAAGAAGGCTTGACGCAACTGTTGCTGGATAAAACCACGCGCCGCATACTCGGCGCCGGTATGACCGGTATCAACGCCGGTGAACTGATTGCCGAGACGGTGCTGGCATTGGAGATGGGTGCGGATATGCAGGATCTCAGTCTGACCATCCATCCGCATCCGACACTTTCGGAAACCGTGCTGTTTGCCGCGGAAATAGCTGAAGGAACTATTACCGATCTTTTCCTGCCCAAGAAATAGCCTTCTGCACCGGCAGTGACTTCCCGCTCCGATCCAATAATGAATTCCAACTTGTTACCGCATTGATCATGATCTCAAAAAAAACCTTTTTGCTTTTATCCGCATGGCTGATGGTCTTAACCGGATTCACCGGTCAGGCATGGGCAACGCATATATCCCAGCCGGTGCTGATCGATCCGCAAACGCAATACGCTACCGGTGAAACTATTGTGTTGCGCGGCAGAGTGGATTACAACGAACAACCGGCGCCCGATGTGCTGCTCAATTTCAAACTGACCCGCCCGGACGGATCGGTAGCCGCCGATCAATCCTATCCGAGCGATCAGAACGGGTTATTTGAATTCAAGTTCGATGCCCGCAATGAAAAAGCGGGAAGTTATCAATTTACCGTGACATCACACTGCCTGGAAATTCACCGTTACGCTTGCACGTACAAAAACCAGACCTTATCGATTCATCTACAATAACAGAGTACACAATTATCTCGCCGGATGAACCGCTGTATCGCCCTATTGGCGGACATTGCGATGAGGCATCCGGCACAACCGGCCCGCTTTACGGGTACCATTTATCCGGCAGTAATGCCATACTCTCAAAGAATTAGAAAAACACGGTCATGAGAATCGCTCATTCATACTACTTCACTAAAATTTCCGGCCATTGCTTAATCATACTGTTCGCGTGCTTCATGCTATCCGCTTGCAATCCGCAGACTGACCAATTATCGGAACGCGAGGCTCGCGTCAATGCACGGGAATCCGAGCTGGTCACGTTGTTCGCCGAACTGGTCGAGCTGAAAAAATCGCTGGAAAAGGATCAACCGGATAAACGTTCCGCTGGCGAAAACAATGCAAACGCCACCAATGCGGATGGATGCGTTTGCGAGAATACGGAAGCATCCGCCGCGCTGAAAGACGCCGGGAAAATCGACGCAAAAACCGTTCTGGGCGGTATAGAGATCGTGCATCTTGACCCGCCGGGCCTTGAATTCAGCGCACGCATCGATACCGGCGCGCAAACGTCGTCGTTGAATGCACTCGACATTGTCGAATTCGAACGGGATGGAAAACCCTTTGTGAAATTCAATTTAATTCACCCGCAAACCGGGGAAAAAATAGAACTCACCCGGCGTCTGCGCCGTTACGCGCGCGTCAAGGAGCTGGGAAACCGGGAATCGCAACGGCGTCCGGTGGTCAGAATGCGCGTGATACTGGCCGATATCGATGAACAGATCAACTTCACCTTGGAAAATCGCAGCCGGTTTAAGCACCAGGTGCTGATCGGACGCAACTTGCTGCAAGATCTAGCCATTGTCGATGTCAGCAAAAAACCCGCTCCAGTTACAGCCGATAATCCCGCAACCGCCACGACAAAATAATGTATGCCAAATTAAGACTCTATATTGTAGTCATCCTGCTCCTGGGATTTGGGATCGGCTTGATCTTGTACAAGCATTTCGCTTTGGGGTTTCCGTTATCGCCGGATGACAAAAAATCAGTGTGGACCATCGAAGCCAGAATCGATTTTGTTGCACGTGGCGATCCCGTTATCGTTTCCTTCGCGCTACCACCAGAAACCCCCAATACTGTTTTTATGGAAGAAGATTTCGCCTCTTCCGATTACAGCTTCAGCGAATTGACTTCCCCGTCGGGACGCCGCGCGCAATGGAGTAAAAGGGCAGCATCCGGCTTGCAGACGGCTTATTACCGCCTGAGCATGTACGAAACCGGTCAGCTCACCCAGCCACCCGATACGCCAGACCTGCCCCCGGAACCGGAGAAGCCGGAATTTGATGAAGTCATTAAAACCGCAGCAACCACATTGCTGGATCAGGTGCGCAGCAGATCCGCCAACACCGAAATTTTTACCCGGGAACTGATCACGACGTTAAATTCCAAAGCACCCAGCCAGAACCTGAGTTTGCTGATCAATGATCAATCCAGTGAAGATTACAAAACCCACCTGATCATCAACTTGCTGGCGCTGGAAGGCATCAGCGCGCGCATCGTGCGTGGTTTGTACTTGGAAGATGGCCGGCGCAGACAGTCGCTGACCAATTTTGTGGAAGTGTACATCGGTAACGAATGGTTGCTGTTCAATCAAAACTCGGGAAAAAGCGGAAAACCGAAAAAATTCCTGGTCTGGCAACGTGGCGACCAATCCCTGCTGGATGTGGTCGGCGGTAAAAACTCGCAAATATCCTTTTCGATTATCCGCAATATTCATTCCACCCGGGATCTGGTAGTGCGCGACAGCATGAACAAGCAAGCCGGAATCATCGACTTTTCCATTTACAGCTTGCCGATCGAGCAACAGAACGCGTTCAAAATGATTTTGCTGCTGCCGATCGGTGCATTGATTGTGGTGATCATGCGCTTGCTGGTCGGTCTCCGCACGTCCGGCACGTTCATGCCGATCCTGATTGCACTGGCACTGATACAGACCACATTGCTCACCGGCCTCATCATTTTTCTCACCGTGGTGGGCACGGGGCTGCTGATCCGATCCTATTTATCGCGGCTGAACTTATTGTTTGTCGCGCGAATCTCGGCGGTGATCATTGTGGTCATCGCCATTATCGCGAGTATCAGCATTCTCAGTAACAAACTCGGCCTCGATCAGGCCATGACCGTGACTTTCTTCCCGATGATCATTCTGTCCTGGACCATTGAGCGCATGTCGGTGCTGTGGGAGGAGGACGGCCCCCGGGAAGTTTTCATCCAGGGCGGCGGCAGTTTGCTGACTGCGGTGATTGCGTATTTATTTATGACCAACCGCACGATTGAATATTTAACTTTTAATTTTCCCGAGCTGATGCTGGTCAATCTGGCACTGATCCTGATTCTTGGACAATATACCGGTTACCGGTTATCCGAGCTGTACCGTTTTCATGCCCTGGAACGACGCAATGTTGCTGGCAAGCGCTAAGAAGCTGCGGAGTTTCGGCATCATCGGCATGAACCAAAGAAATTTTGGTTTGATCTCGCGCTATAATCCGCGCCACTTATACCCACTGGTCGATGACAAGTTAAAAACCAAACTGTTGGCGCAGCAAGCCGGGGTCACCGTGCCCAAATTGCTCGGTACCGTGCAGTATCAGCATGATGTGAAGTCGCTGAAGGAAATATTGCATCCTTACAGCCAGTTCGTCATCAAACCGGTCAAGGGCAGTGGCGGCAAAGGTATTCTGGTGATTACCGAACACGATCATAATCTCTACTTCAAACCCAGCGGCGATGCGATACAACTGGCCGACATCGAACGGCATGTATCGAATATTCTGAGCGGATTGCATAGCTTGGGCGGCAAACCGGATACCGTGATGATCGAATCGCTGATCCAGCTTGACCCGGTTTTCTCCGATTACAGTTATGAAGGTATTCCCGATATCCGCATCATCGTGTTGCGCGGTTATCCCATCATGTCTATGCTGCGGCTGACCACGCACGCTTCCGATGGCAAGGCGAATCTGCATCAGGGCGCAGTCGGCGTTGGCATCGATATCGGAACAGGCCGGGCGTTACACGCGGTGCAGTACGGCGAATCCGTCACGCACCACCCGGATACACGCAAGACTTTTGCCGAATTGACCGTACCGCATTGGGATAAGCTATTGCAGCTGGCTGCCGCTTGTTATGAGATGACTGGTTTGGGTTATTTGGGTGCGGACTTGGTGCTGGATAGGGATCAAGGGCCGATGATCATCGAGCTCAACGCCCGCCCCGGGCTTGCCATTCAAGTGGCTAATCGCGCCGGTCTGGCGCCGCGCGTTGCGGTCATCGAAGCGATCGAAACCATTGATCCCGATCCGCAATCCCGCGCCGCTTTCAGTAAGCGGCAATTCGCTTTCGATGCGGATATCCATCCGCCCCGCTTGCTGCGTACCCGCAGCGATGACCGGTAACTACGCGGATTCAATCCCCGGCATTCACGATCACCTTGTTGCGCCCTCTTTGTTTCGCCTGATAAAGCGCTTTATCGGCTGCTTCGCTCAGGCTCACGGCATCGGAAAAATGCGCGAGATCTGCAATCCCGCAACTGAAGTTGACCGAAAACTCTTCATCATGACTCAGATGCAGCAAGCGCGAGAAAACTGTGCGTATCTCATCGATCACTTTGGCCGCCGACGCTGCATCGGTATCGTTCATGATCACAGCGAATTCCTCGCCGCCGTAACGTCCGACGATATCCGTTTCGCGCAAACGCTGTTTCAGTAGCCGCGCCAGGCTCTTGAGCACACGATCGCCTGCGGCATGTCCGTAGGTATCATTCACTTTCTTGAAGAAGTCGATATCCACCATCGCCAGCGAGAGCGGCGAGCTCAAACGGCTGGACCGTATCACTTCGCGCGCCAATTCTTCCTTGATCGCGGTGTGATTGAGCAAACCGGTTAAACCGTCATGAATCATCATCGAACGCAAAAAGCGCGCACGCGTCGCCCGTGTCGTCACGGCCGAAACCAAATGCCCGGCCCCGATCGGTTTGACCAGAAAATCATCGCCGCACAAACTCATGGCTTCCGCTTGTGTATTGAAATCATTTTCCGAAGAAAGATATACGATTGGGGTGCTCAGAAAACCATCGATTTGCCGGATGACCCGCGCCAGTTCAACGCCGTTACACCCCGGCATATATAAATCCATCAGAATCAGATCGGGATTGAAATCGTTCAATGCGCCCAGCAGTTTCAGCGGCTCGCCCACGGTTTTCACCAGCATCCCGGCTTGTTCCAGTATCGTGGCATGGTACGCCAATATGGTTTGACTATCGTCCACAATCAATACCCGGAACGGCTCCTGAATTTGCGAGGCGGTAATCAAATCGAGTTGATCGATCAATTCGGTGGAGTTGATCGGCTTGGTGAAATACGCCACGCCACCGGCACGCACGGCACCGAGCCGGTATGTCATCGCGTCGTGCGTAGAGATAAAGATCACCCGGACCGGTTGCTCGAGTTGTTTCTGAATCTGCTCCATGACCAGGATACCGCCCATTTCATCTTCCGGAAACTCAACATCCATCAGGATGATGGCATCGGGTCTATGCTGCACCGCGGCGCGGAATTTGTCCAGATGGTTGAATACTTCCACTTCGTAACCGTAATAGCGCAGTTGCAGTGCAAGTTCCTGAGCGGCTTCGGTATCCGCTTCCACGACATATATCAGGCTGGATGTTTGCCCATGCGGCAACAATGCACTTTCGTCATGAACCGGCGAAGCGGCATCCTGTGTTTGCTTGGATTCCTGCTCGATAGAAATCCGCTTCAAGGCATCGATCTGCTGCAAAATCCGGCTCGATTGCGAATCGTCTAGCGGGGTCGTAACCTGCAACATGCTTTTCAGGATTTTTTCCAGCGCACGCGCTTCAACACTCAGTTCCGGGTAACCGAACGTTTTGCCATTGCTGACCAAATGGTGCACGGAACGATGCATTTCCTGCAAAGCTTTGCTATCCCATTCCGATCGCAGCTTTTGCCATAGAGACTCAATCTCACTGATCCGGTGCGGCAACTCCTGCGCAAATGCAGCCAACACCAAACGCATCCTTTCCTGAAATTCTTTGTGCTCTTTAGTAATCATGATAAGGTATCCAATCCTGCCTACGCTTTGCAGTTTAATGCATAGGATTTATGTCTCTGTGATAAAACCTGCTGTGCTGCGGCAGTCAGAGTAAAAGCATCCATTGCGGGTTAACGTTTCTTACGATCTGTATATCTTTTGCAGCCAGTGTATTCAAAAAAAGGAAATTCAATTTCACAATCTAACCCCTAAAAGTCGATCACTAAATTAATTTACTTTTAAATTTCATTAGCATCATATAGAGAACTGAAAGTGAAATGTCAAAATCATCGCTATCCGGGCTTGTTTATCATCAGTTAAAGTACTCATTAATGTTTTTACCCGATTCCCTGCGCGCTATGTATTACGCCCTACTCAGCAGTATTGACTGGATCAGAAGATAGACAAACATTTCCCCGACAACGCCTATCACTCATTTGCAATTATGCAACACACAACACGCTTCCGGATCCTGCTCATCACCATCGCAACCACCGCCATCACACTCCTGCTGTTTTCCCTTGGCCCGCTTCTGACTGCTCCCGCGCCCACAGCGGTGAGTACGCTGTCAGCGGACTTTCCAGTGGAATCCGTGGAAATTCCCTCACAACAAGGAGTCAATGTGCATGGCTGGCTGGCTCGCGGAAAACCCGGTGGCGGTGTGCTGCTGCTGGTGCATTCGATGCGTAGCAACCGGATGGAAATGCTGAGCCGGGCGCGATTTCTGAAGGATCAAGGATACAGTGTGCTGTTTATCGATCTGCAAGCGCATGGGGAAACTGCCGGAGATCACATCACATTCGGTTTGCGCGAAGCGGAAAATGTCGAAGCGTCCGTCGCCTTTCTGCGCAAGACCTTTCCGTCCGAGCGGATTGGCGCGATCGGCGCTTCACTGGGAGCGGCAGCGATTGTGCTCGCACAGCAGAATCTGAAACTGGACGCCGTCATTCTGGAGTCGCTTCACCCCACCATTGAGGAAGCGATTGATAACCGGTTAAAGCTGCATTTTGGCGATCATGGCTCGATCCTGTTGCCGCTCATGCTGTGGCAGCTATCGTTCTATTTGGATGTTTCCCTGGATGTACTGAGTCCGATCACGCGGATCAATAACCTCAGCGCGCCCATATTGTTCATTTCCGGAACGCATGATGTGCACACAACGCAAACGGAAACCGAACGCCTGTTCGATGCAGCAAGATTTCCCAAGGAATTATGGATTGTTCCCGGCGCACGGCACTTCAATATGCACAGCTATGCTGGCAGAGAATACGAACAGCGCGTCGGTGATTTTTTGTCCTATTATCTGCGCCCGCATGATGACGGATAGCGCGGCATCATTGCGGCTCTCACGAGTTCAGCTATGATAAAGTGCCTGCCTGTTTTAGAATACGTATTGTCGCTTTTGCGTCCACTCAACAAAAAGAACTCAACATGAATCAATATCAGAATATTTTGCTCGCTGTCGATTTCTCCGATCATGGCCAGGCTGTCGCACAAAAAGCGCAATCGCTGGCAGAGCAGTTTAATGCGCAGCTTCACATCATTCATGTGCTGGATAATATTCCCATGCCTGACACACCCTATGGCACGGTGATTTCACTTGATGAAGATTCATCGGATGATTTGCTGGAAGCAGAAAAAAATAAATTAATCCGGATGAGCGATCAACTCGGTATTGCAGTGCAACGGCGCTGGCTGATCTGGGGTGAACCGCAACAGGAAATTATCCGGCTGGCCGCGCAAGAACGGATCGATTTGATTGTCGCCGGCTCTCACGGACGGCACGGATTGGCGGTGCTGATGGGTTCGACAGCGTCAGGAATTCTCTATCACGCACAATGCGATGTGCTGGCCGTTCACCTGTAAGTGCGTCAGGAAATAACCCAGGTGTGATCGGGCAGCATCAGTTTCTCCAGAATTGCCACCACTTTCTTCCGCCCACTTCGGGCAACTCGGTCAAAAAGTAACTTTGAGGAAAATTGATTCGCATCACGCGTTCCGCATCCTCGCGTAAATCGTGCATTTCCAGCGCTTCATAGGCTTTGATCATAATATACAAGGCTTCTTCGGTAGCCGGTGTGCGGGGATATTCCTTCACCACGTTTTGCGCCCGGTTAGCTGCGGCGACATAGGCTTTGCGCTTCATATAGTAACGCGCGACGTGAATATCGCTCATGGCGATGGAATTCAGCAAATACGCCATTCGCTGCCTGGAATCGGCCGCATATTTGCTCTCCGGGTAACGCGTCACCAGTTCCTTGAAATTCTCAAACGACTCGTACGAAGCTTTTGAGTCGCGCTCGCTCATGTCCTGCTTCAACGGGCCTCTCAGCAAGAACCCCATCATGCCCCAATTATCGTTAAAGTTTGATAACGCCTTAATATAATAGGCATAATCCACATTCTGATGATTCGGATGCAATTTGATAAACCGGTCCGTTGCCGCAATCGCGGAAGCATGCTCTTCGTTTTTATAATGCGCATAAGCAATTTCAAGCTGCGCCTGCTGCGCAATCCGGCCGTAGGGATAACGTGCTTCCAATGATTCATACAGCTTGATAGCCGCAGTATAATTGCCCTCATTAAGTTTTTCTTTCGCCTCCGAATAAAACCTATTGGCCGACCAGTCCTGCTGATCTTCCGTGCGATCCTGCAATAATTTGCACGCGGATAACGTTAACAACAGAATAAAAGCTAAACTACGTAACATGACGAATTCCATAAAAAACAAAGATGCAGCCGGGGATTATAGCGTAAAGCCGCCAGCGCAAGCACGCAATGAACTTACCACGCCTATCATTGAATTAACGATTCCGGCGGATTACGCCGGCTTACGACTTGATCAAGCGTTGGCGAAATTATTGCCCGATTGGTCGCGCAGCCGTTTACAGACTTGGATTGGCGAGGACAGGGTTACGCTGAACGGTGTGAAAGCCAGCGTAAAACAGAAAGTGTGGGGGAATGAACATATCCGGATCTCACCTCAGGACAACGCTGCGGAATCGGTGTACACGGCGGAAGCGATCAGCTTGACCATTGTGTACGAAGATGAAACGCTTATCGTCGTCAACAAGCCCGCCGGTCTCGTTACCCATCCGGGCAATGGCAACTGGCAGGGCACTTTGCTGAATGCGTTACTGTACCACGCGCCGCAATTGGAAAACGTGCCGCGGGCCGGTATCGTTCATCGCTTGGATAAAGACACCAGCGGACTATTGGTCGTGGCCAAAACGCTCGAAGCGCAAACAAACTTGGTGCGCCAATTGCAGCAACGCACGGTGAAACGCGATTATCTGGCGCTGGTTTTAGGTGAAATTACACAATCGGGCAGTGTCGATGCGCCGGTCGGACGCCACCCCGTTCACCGCACGAAAATGGCGGTAACCCACACAGGCAAACCGGCAGTTACGCATTATCAGGTGCTCGAGAATTTTTCCGGCTGCACTTTGCTGCAATGCAGCCTTGAAACGGGCCGCACACATCAAATACGGGTGCATATGCATTCCATCGGGCACCCGCTGGCGGGCGATCCGGTTTACGGCGGCCATCCCAAGCATACCCAACAAACCATCGGACAACTATTAGCTGATTTTCCCCGGCAGGCGCTGCATGCTCAGAAACTGGCGCTCACTCACCCGCAAACACAACAAATGCTGGCATGGGAAGCCGATGTGCCAGCCGACATGGATAATCTGCTGGATATTGTGCGGCAATACAGCTAATCATCGCAGAATAAAAAAATGCGCCCAAAGGGCGCATTTTTTGCTTCATATTTCATAACTCTCGTCACATGTATCAAACTATATACTTAGAAAGGCAAAATCGCATCCAGTGAAAATACGACCTGATCCTTGTTGCCGCCAAAAGGCCGGTAAGCCGAAGCTTGCAGCGATTCGTGCAATGCATCCACCCGGTCATAACGGATATTCGGACGGATGTTCAATTGTTTCAGTCCTTGCCAGCCGATTTTTAACGTTTTAGCAGCTTTCCAGTTCGCACCAAGGGTCACTGCGTAATAATCGGCGGGAGTACTGGTACCCAGCAAGCCGATGTTACTCGCAAAGCTTCTTCCCGTGTAATCGGTTGCCGCGGTCACCCTGCCCGGTGCAAACACACGGAAGCCGTCACGGTCACGAAACCATTCAGCCCTCACACCGACCGATACATCCGGCGTCACATCATAGTAAAAGTGCGAATTAACACCGTACCATTCCGCATCTTTGACAACGCCGGAATATATGTTATTAAATAACATAACGTTATCCGCAAAACCGTGATCATGTTGCAGAATCAGATGCGTTTTGTCTGTGAATTTATGTTTCAGGACGATGCTGTACATTCCCCAAAAACTGCTGTTGCGGGTTGAAGTGGTACTGCCGGTACCGCTGACATTGAGAGAAGTTTTGTGATCATCACTGCTCCATGTGACACCACCGATCCCGCCCCAATTTTCCATTTGTTTGTCAAAATTACCATCCCAGCCGCCTGTTCCGCTACCGCCGATAGTACCAAACATCGCCACGACGTTTTTATTCACGTTGTAGTTACCCAATACACCGGTATGCGTGAAAGGCTCGCCGTACTGCATCGTATAGGCATGGGTATAGAAGAAGTTATTGGGCGCTGGAACCGTTTCATACCCGATTGGTGTATAGAAATGGCCCACTTTAATATTCAAGCCATTACCAACTGGCGCATAGACCTCGGCAAAAGCTTGCGGAATTGCAATGCCATACGTGCGGCTGGAATTACAGCATATCTCCAGATCCCAATTACCTCTATCCGCCAATGGCCTGCCGTTATTCACATCAAAAGCAGGATTACCATAAGCTTGGGTGAAAATAGCATCGGTACCGAACATGAAATCAGCCCGGAAACCAAAATCCCAACCCTTGCCTTCTGTTTTTACCCCGCGTTGTATGAAGAAATTTAATTGATTCAATTGAAACCTATTCGCTTGATCCGCGAAAGTTACCGGTCCCATGAAACCATGTGTCTGGCTTGGGTTAAATGTTGCACCACCTTGCACCCAGCCACCAAATTCAATGCCGCTATTTTTAATTGCTTTGGCAAAAGGATTATTATTTAAACTGTTGGTACTCATCACGCTGTTTGCATGAACACCAGATGAACTCATACCAAGCAGCAACAACCCTCCTGCCACAGCATGCGTCATCTGTTTTTTGTCGATCGCTTTATACGCCATTCTTCCCCCTCTTTAAAAATACTATAAAAAAACAAACAAATAACACAACCACAAAAACCATAACCAGCACATGGATTGAACTCTAACACCGAATTGCTTGAAGGGTCAACGCAAACCTTCGGGATATTTGACTGATTAGAAAAAAATATAACACGGAAAATTGTGTTGTGCGCTTTCGTTACTGATACTTGATTCATCACCACGGTATTAGCGGGAACACACATTTAATATTTAATTTTTCCTACAATCCGTAGGCAAAATCCTTGTGTTTATTCTATATCTTAACCCTGTAATACACCCACTGCTGTTAAAGTTTTAAAACAACCGCTCCGTTAAAAGCAAATCTGATACCGACAGTTAAATGCAGGTTCGCGCCACATGACCCGATTGACTAGTCCGTTGAGCAATTTTTCACGATTAACCTTAAGTAAACGATTATGGATTTGATACCCATACAAACTACAGACTTGATGGTTGGCCAACCGCTGCCGTGGGATTTATTCGATCAGGGTCGTCAACCCATACAAAAGCGCGGCTACATTTTCAAGACGGAAGATGAGTTAAAACAACTGGAAAAATTACCGGTCTTCCGCATGGAAAAGCAAGATCCGGAACAAGCGGAGCCAGTTACTCATTCACCGGAAAAAACCAGCTTTGAAGATATGCATCTGAAAGTAGGTCATAAAATGCACCTTACTTTAGCCTCATATTCAAAAAATGCCGGCGAAAACAACTCATGCGCGGTTTCCATGATCGGCTATGTGCCAGACAGCACTTTGATTGTTTCCATGCCTGCATCCGATCAATTAATCGGCGAACCTTTTATTGAAGGCGAGCAAATTCATGTTCGCTTAATTACCGGGCAATATGCGTATAAATTTACCGTTTTTGTCGACAAGATTATTCGAGTGCCTTTTAAATACTTACACTTGTCTTTCCCCAAAGACATACAGGGTCAAAGTATCCGGAAGTCCCGCAGAATCAAATGCAATTTCCCCGCCACGGTTGCTGAGAAATCAATTCCGATCAGCATCACGGATCTCAGTATCTGCGGTGCCGGAATCACTTCAAGCCTGCCATTGGGAACATTAGGTTCGGAAGTCACGCTATCTTTTGCTATCGCTTTACATGACAGAGAGATACCTTTATCCATTAAAGCGACTATCAGATCCGCCAAGCAAAGCGCGAAGAAAAATCAGAAAATAATCTGCACGGGCGTTGAATATACCGGCATCAAACCGGATCAAGTATTCGCGCTACGTCATTTGATCTATCAGGAAATAGTTGAACACCCTGAAAATGTAATTTAAACGATGGCGGGAAGGAATTCCCGCCATCGTTTTCCATCTACCAGAACCCCCAATTACCTGTCAGTACGATCCATATACCCAATACCGCATTGGTAACCGCATGTGCAAGGATCGGCAGCCACAGCGTTCTACTGCGCGTGTACAGCAGACCGTAAACAATACCGGCAAATAACCCCGCCAGCCATAAGCTGTGCGCGAGCGCAAATAAGGCGGCTGCGATGGCGAAGGCTTTAATTCCCACCTGCGCCGGATTGACGGTCAGAAAATTGGGATGCTCAATCCAGCGCATCAGAAATGACCGCCAGAAAAGCTCCTCCATCACCGGGACCACCAGCGCCGCACCGATGATTCGCATTGTCACAAGAAACCAGTCAATTTCACCGTTATCACGCGGATCAAACCCCACCGCATCACCCATCACCATCCAATCGGCCGTCAGATTAATCCACGCGATAAAGACCACGATACCGGCGACCAGCGCAGCCCCCCAAATCCGCAAGCCTGCACCGCTGGGCCAGCGCAATTCACTGTAAGCGCTTCGCATCACCCACAACAAACCGGCCACGACTGCGATTTTCACCACATAGAGCAGACGCAATTCATCAGCTTGCCAGCCAAACTTCAACAACACGTCTTCCAATATCATGAAAAAAACATAGGCGGCAAAAGGCGCAATCCGGTACAGATTCGTGCGATCAATCATTGATCAATTCCTTATTAAATTTTTGTGAGGGGCGACGAACAACAACGAGTATTCAATCCATGGATTTCATCCCAGCCAGTGTATAAGAACGGGTAAAAATCAAAATAGCAATAAAAACCAGTTACCTGCCCTTTATCGAATATTAACGTCAACCGCATTGCGATGAGATCACAACACCAGCGGCAATTCCCGTTGACGGGAAGCCTCGGCCGCCGGCACCGCAGTCTCGGCGCACAGCGCGCTGACTTTCACACCCAGTAACCGGATCTTCTTCTGCAACGGCACCCGGCGTAAACACTCCCCGGCAGCCCGGCGTATCCGGGCCGGATCGTTGGTATAGCCAGGCAGAGAAAAATCGCGCGTGATGGTGCGAAAATCCTCGAAACGCAGCTTGATACTGATAGTACGCCCGGCATAGCCCTTGCGTTTCAAATCACCGGCAACCTGCACACACAATGCGGTAAATGCCTCGGATAAACCGGGACGATCCTGGCGCGGATGCAGGTCGCGCTCAAACGTAGTTTCCCGGCTGATGGATTTGGGCTCTGCATTCGTAATCACCGGACGCTGATCGATACCGCGCGACACCTCATACAACCAGGCTGAGTAACTGCGCCCGAAGTGAGTCTGAAGCAAACTCACTTCGGCCTGCGCCAACTCGGCAATCGTCGTGATACCCAGTGACGCGAGCTTACTGGCCGCTTTGGGGCCGATACCGTTGATTTTCCGTACCGGCAACGGCCAAATCCGCTCCGCGATGTCATCAAACGCCAGGATGGTCAAACCATCCGGCTTCTCCAGATCCGAACAGATTTTTGCCAACAGTTTATTCGGCGTGATGCCAATCGAACACGATAGCCCAGTCGCATCTTTCACCGCCTGCTTAATCCGCCTCGCCAGCGGCAGCGTATCTTCCGGCAGACCGGTCAAATCGATATAGATTTCATCAATACCTGAATCTTCAATCTGCGCGGCAATACCGGCAACCGCGCTTTTGAACAGCCGCGAATAATGCCGGTAAACAGGAAAATCAACCGGCAACAGAATGGCATCCGGCGCCAGCTGTGCGGCTTTCATCACCCCCATGGCGGAATGCACACCCAGCGCACGCGCTTCATACGTAGCGGTGGTAATAACACTGCGCCCGGCATAATCGCGCAAGCGGTAAAAATGCCGTTTGCCATCCGCCTGCAGCACCGGCTGGTGCTCATCCCTTCCGCCGATCACAACCGGCAAGCCACGCAATTCGGGATAACGCAACAGCTCGACCGAAGCGTAAAAAGCATCCATATCCAGATGCGCGATGCGGCGTTGCGGGGTATTCATTGTTCACACGATAGCAAAATGAGGATTGTGATAAATTACACCATAAAATCAATATCAGTGAGCACAGCCTCTTCTTTGCCCACAAGCTTTTTACTTTATGTTTGAGATTGAACGATCAACAAAGAAAAATGATATGCATTGGACAGTCTATATCCTAAGATGCGCCGATGGAAGTCTGTATACCGGAATCACAACCAATCTGACACGCCGGGTCAAAGCGCACGACGCAGGCAAAGGCGCGCGCTATACCCAAGGCCGTGGACCATTCCAGCTTGTACACCAAGAATTCCATAAAAACCGCGCAGAAGCGACAAAAAGAGAGCTATCGATAAAATCCCTATCGCGCAGCCAAAAGCTGGAATTAATTTCAGCACATTCAGCATCTTGAGCACCAGCATGAAAAACACACAAGAATCATCCTGCCCGTGCGGCAGCGGCAAGCCATACATCAGCTGTTGTAGCCGTTATCTGGATCAAAACGAAATTGCCGCCACGGCGGAAAACCTGATGCGCTCACGCTACAGCGCCTATACATTGATGCGTGAAGACTATCTGCTGGCCACCTGGCATTCCAATACACGCCCGGCCTCCCTGGATTTGACCGGACAACCAGCGCAGCAATGGCTTGACTTAACCGTCAAACGGCATGAACAAACCGCTGCGGATCAGGCCATCGTGGAATTCATCGCACGTTACAAAATCAACGGCCGCGCTCACCGCTTGCACGAAATCAGTAGCTTCGTGCGGGAAAACGGCTCGTGGTTCTATGTTGATGGCGAGATTCTGTGAATTTTGCGGGATTGCGCTCCAACACACCCGGTTCTCTAAATCGCAAAAGATGTTCCGCAAGCGCTTAAGATGATGTTTTATTTCCCGTACCGAAAAATTGCGCGATCAAGGCTATAAGATCAACGATCGATTGAATATTCCGCGCACCGGTAAAAAACTGGCCGTCTTCGATCATATCGCTCCATAAGAACACACCCAGCCCGCCAATTTCTCTCGATTGATTCAATAGATAGGCATATCGGTACAGTTGATCCATTAGCGTTTCGACATCGTCAAAGAGTTTGTCGGCTAAGAACCCTCCGGGCACTAAAAATAATTTACGGCCTATCGGATTCGCTGATTCGAGCACCTGCATGGTGTTCCACACCCCTGCTCCATAATCAACGTGTGAGTTATAACCCAGTTCCAGCGAGCCGCAGGAATTAAAATCGCCATAACAATTAAAACCCAAATACTCGGCATCATCCAGCATAATCACGAGTTCATCGGGGTAAGCCTGTTTTTGCTGGACTAACTCAGCCCAAGCCTCAATATGCATCACACCAGACCCCAGAAATTGCTGTCTAAGCAATCGCCCTACCGATCTCAATGCAGACAAAGTGCCTGCATAGCGATTTTCGATATCATGGCAGGCTTTGCGCTTTCCTTCGTTACACGCCTTTCGTATCGTCCACAACGGTTCATCGAGTAAAAATAAAATTTCTCTGGGGCGCACGGCGGACATCTCAATTGCATCAATAATCCCATACGGATCGTTCCGGTACAGTCCTGTTTCCGGATCAAACAGAAGCTTGCCTATCGAAATCACCGGAAGCATCTTGTACACATTAGCATCAAGATAGCGTGTAATTTCATCGACACTCTTTGGTATAAATCCAAACGCATTACTGAATTCTGCTATTTCATCGATGTGTTCGACCTCATTCAAAAATGATCCAATGATTTTTTGAGGCCGGTCGGTATTGAAATATGATGCTTGCACATCAACCGGAGATAACAAAATAACCAGTATAAAAGCAATATACTTATCCATACGTCCTCCACTTTTTCACCATGGATTCAGTATAAGGCTATGATTAATATTGTTCTGTGCGAAAAATCACGGAGTTACTACTATTCAGTACAAACTGCTTATCCGGATAAATTGCTGATAAGGAATTGAATCTCACAACGCTTCGTAACGAATTTCCACCACCTCCAGTTCTTCCAATCCACCCGGCGTATGCAGCTTCACCACATCGCCTTCATGCGCCTTGAGCAGCGCTTTGGCGAGCGGGGAAATCCAGCTGATGCGGCCGCGCCCTGGATCGGCTTCGTCCATGCCGACGATGCTGTAGGTGTTTTCCTCGCCTTGGCTATTGCAAATGGTCACGGTGGCGCCGAAAAATACTTGATCGCATTCGCCGCGTTGCGCGGGGTCGACCACTTCGGCGTTATCCAAGCGCTTGGATAAAAACCGCAAACGCCGGTCGATTTCGCGCAGACGCCGCTTGCCGTAGATATAATCGCCATTTTCCGAGCGGTCACCATTGGAAGCAGCCCAAGTAATGGTTTTAACTAATTCCGGCCGTTCCACTTTCCACAACTGATCGAACTCATCCTTCAACCGCTGATGGCCCGCTGGCGTGATGTAGTTTTTCAAGCCCTGCGGTAATTTCGGCGTATCGTCCGGTTCGTCGTCGTCTTCGTTTTCCTTGGTAAAGGCTTTATTCATAGTCATCACTATTATCAGCAAAAGGGAACCGCTAAGATAGCGGTGTTCCCTACTCTATTCAAGATCATTCACCGCCGCGCTTCTCTTATCTTGCAAAATAGGGAAGAAACCTTACATTCAGCTCAGTATCTAATGATCGTACTTAACAGGAGGTCATCATGCTAATGAACCGGCGCCAATTTTTGAGCATATCCGGCGCAACAGCCTGCATGGCTGCATGCTCACCTCAGGCTCTCGCAACACAACCGCTGACGCGAGTTCCGCAACAAAATGCTGCAACCGCATTGAAAGCCATGCGGCATCTCTCCCAACAACGAGGCCGGTTGCTCGGTTACCCCATCAATATGACCACTCCACCGGATGAGTTTTTCGCCTGGCGCAATGAACTCGCGGCCGTCGGCTTCAATCAATTCGCTTTCAACAATGTTGGCAATCCTTACGATCATAGCCATATCCCATTTAATTGCCATCCGTTTGAAAAGGAACTGATCGATCGTTTCGGCGCAGTGTATGGCTTCGCACCGGATAATATCTGGGGCTTCCTCACCAATAGCGGCACCGATAGCAATATGCACGGGCTGTATATGGGCCGTACGATTCTTAAAAGCCGCACCGGCGTCATGCCGAAAATTTATTTCACACGCGAAGCGCACTATTCGATTCAGATTCTGCGCGACCTGTTGCATCTCGACTGGGTGGTGGTAGGTACGCGGCCCGACGGCAGCATGGACGCCAATGATCTGGAGCGGCAGTTGAATGCCAATCCCAATCATCCCGCCTTGGTGGTCGCAACCATCGGCACCACGTTTAAAGGCGCGATTGATCCGGTTGATGCCATCCAAGCCAAGCTAAAACACCACACCGCTTATCTGCATTTGGACGCCGCGTTATTCGGCGGCTATTTGCCGCACACCGCGTTTGCCGCCGACTTGCGGCACAACGTCAGCCATCCGGTTTCCAAAGCAGGACTGAAACGCTACGATTCCATCGCCGTTTCCTGTCACAAATTTTTTGGCTTCCCCTCGCCCGCCGGATTGTTCATCACCACGCGCGCCAACTTTGAAGCGTTCCGCGCCCCGTTCAGCGAAATTCACGACCCGGAATACATCCAGCAAGTGCCTGGGACGATCACCTGTTCGCGCGATGCCGTCAAACCGGCTGAATTTTACTTTTTCAGTTCGGAATCGGCGTTTGCCCGGCAAGCCGCCGATGCCAAGGCAATGCTGGATAACACCGCTTATTTACTGAAAGAAATGCACAATCACTATAGCTACCTGCGGCCGGTGCGCGCCAATGACCGTTCGAATACGATTTACTTCATCACCCCGAGTAAAGCTATCGTCGATCATTACTCGTTAGCGACCATGCAACTCGACATCGACGGGGAGCGGACGCCCTGTGCGCATGTCGTGATCATGCCCCATGCCAAGAAAGAGATTCTCGATCGGTTTCTAAACGACTTGCGCAAATCCTGACGGCGGTTTCAATGCACCACGCTGCGGGAAAACACATTGATCACGGCTACGCCCGCGATGATCAGAGCCAAACCGGTCAGCGCGGGTGTATCCAGCGACTGCCCCAGAAAAAGCCAGCCGCTCAGAGCGATCAATACGATGCCAACGCCCGACCAGATCGCGTACGCCACGCCAACCGGAATGGTTTTCAGCGTCAACGACAGCAAATAAAAAGCCAGCAAATAACCGGCGACAACGATCAACGATGGCCACAAACGGGTAAACCCCTCAGCGGCTTTGAGGAACGATGTCGCGATCACTTCGCTGACGATGGCGACGGCAAGAAAAATCCACTGCTGCATGGGCATCACTCCCTGTATTTGGATGGTCGCGCGCACCGGTTGCAACCGGACGCATTGAAATAGCTTCGCTATATTACCAAAACGAGATGGAGTAAAAAGGCAAACCGCAGCATAAACGCTGCATGATGATGGTGATGAAGATAAACCTGACAGCTGAATGCTGTCAGCTCGATGGTCTATAAAAAAACCGGCGCTGCGTTTTACCGCAGCGCCGGTTCTTCTAAAACGATTTACAGCAATCCTACGATCAAGCGATCAAACTGCGGCCGCTTGCTTACGGCGGTAACCGGCGAAACCGATCAGGCCAAGACCTGCCAGCAACATCGCATAGGTTTCAGGTTCCGGAACGGGAACCAGGTTAGCGGCAACGTCACGTCCGACGATACCCATTGTTCCTGAATAGACAAGTACTGAGCTATCATCAAAACGAACCGATGCGGTGATCACGGTTCCAGCCAGTTCGGCTACGATTGCACCGTAACCGCCGTTACTGGCGACATCCGGATCCCAAGAAAATACGAATACATTCAGTGGATCGAAACCGGTGAAATCAAAACCGAATACCGTTGAACCCACCGCGCCAAATGATGACGATGTGCCATTGGCTTCCGGATCATAGACAAAAGTTCCGCCACTCGTACCGCCGAATACCAGCGACTCGCCCAGTACGCAACTTCCACCATCCGTGCAATGCGTTCCGGACAGATCGAACGTCAGTTTCTCGATTTGACCGCTGGTGCCGTCAAAAGCGGCGGTATTGATGCTGAAAGAACCTAATGGGCCTGGGTTGGTTACGGTGATTGAGCCAGCTGGTGATGCATAGCTGACGCCGCTCAATAGGACAGAGAGTCCAAGCGCGGCAGCAACTTGCGTAGTGCCTTTAATAAATTTCATTATTTTTCTCCTTAAATTATAAAAACCAGATTGATACTTTATCAACGCATGTTCGTTTAACTGCACGTTCGCTTTCTAATCGCTTACGGCAGCAAACTGCCAAATGGCATTAACGATGCCCTTCTCGCAAAAGATTCCTATTCTTTGTAGGAATTTTCTTTCTGATTTTACCTTCTTTTTATTTTTTTTAGTGCCAATTTTGTACTAATTTCGGGTACCCCCAAGTGCATCAGTAACCTGATTGAATGGTTTATTTTGGAAAAAATGCTCGATATTCCCAGCCAGTTGATCGAGCAGCCGCTGCCGCGATTCGCGGCTGGCCCAGGCGACATGTGGCGTGACGATCAGATTCGGCGGCAATTCGTGCAGAATCCGGTTATCCGCACTGGGCGGTTCGCCCTGGATCACGTCGATGGCCGCTCCGGCGATCTGTCCGTTCGATAAGCTTGATAACAAATCGGCTTCGTTGACCAGTCCTCCGCGCGCGGTGTTGATCAGATACGCCGTCGGCTTCATCAATGCAAATTCGCGCTGACTCATCAAATGCTGCGTTTCCGCTGACAATGGGCAATGCAGCGTGACGAAATCCGCCTGCCGCAACACGTCGTCAAACGCGGTTCTACCGGCGCGCGGCGGCTTGCCTTTGTGATCCGCGATCAGCACTTGCATACCGAATGCCTGCGCGACGTGCGCCACCGCATGCCCGAGCTCACCGTGGCCGATGATGCCGAGCGTTTTGCCGGACAATTCCATGACCGGATAATCGAGCGGACAGAAAAACTGGCTCTGCTGCCAGCCGCCGCGCTTCACCAGCGCCTGATAACTGGAAAATTGACGCGCCTGATTCAGCATCAGCATAAACACATGCTCCACCACCGACGGCGTGGCGTAGCCGCGCACGTTGCACACCGGCACGCCATATTCTGCGGCGGCCGCGAGGTCGACATTGTTGTACCCGGTCGCCGCCACGCAAATCAGCTTGAGCCGTTGCGCTGTGGCAATGGCGTCACGGCTGATATAAACCTTGTTGCTGACGATCACCTCGGCAGCACGAATGCGCTCGGGCACTTCCGCCTCGGTGCTGTCGTGATAATACTGCCACGGCGATATCGCCCGCTCCAGCGTCGCGCAATCCATATCGCCGCGGGTGACAGAACCAAAATCCAAAAATACAGCACGCATATTCTTCCCCCTGATGATGGAAAATCATACCACAGGCGAATCTTGGAATTTCCCGGCGCGATCACGTAGAATCGGGCGGGGCAAAATAAATAAGGAAGCTCTGAAAAAGGTAGCGAGCGACGATCAGGCAAGGCGAAATCAGATGAAAAAGCGCAGTTTACAAGCTGTAAATGAGCATTTTGAGTCTGGTTTCAACACAGCATGATCGAGCGCAGTAGTTTTTCAGAGCTTCCCAAGAATAAACCGGAGACCGCATGGCCTTAGCCTGGAACGAAATCAAAGACCGCGCGCTGGCGTTTTCCCGCGATTGGGCCAAAGCGGAATCGGAAGACGCCGACGCCAAGCCGTTCTGGATCGACTTCTTCAACGTGTTCGGTATCAACCAGCGGCGCATCGGCAGTTTCGAGCAGAAAGTCAAAAAACTCGGCGACCGCGACGGTTACATCGATTGGCTGTGGAAAGGCAATCTGCTGATCGAACACAAATCGCGCGGTAAAGATCTCGATCGCGCCTACCAGCAAGCCATCGATTATTTCCCCGGACTGAAGGAACACGAACTGCCGCGTTTCGTGCTGGTCAGCGACTTTGCGCGCTTCCGTCTGTACGACATGATCGAAGGCACGCAGAGCGAATTCCTGCTGAAAGAACTGTACAAAAACGTCAAGCTGTTCTGGTTCATCGCCGGTTATCAGCCGCAGAAAATCTCGCCGCAAAGCCCGGTCAACGCCAAGGCGGTACAGCGCATGGCGCGGCTGCACGACCGCCTGAAGCAGATCGGCTACACCGGCCACGCGCTCGAAGTCTATCTGGTGCGCCTGCTGTTTTGCCTATTCGCCGAGGACACCGGCATTTTCGAACGCACCCAGTTCACCGAATTCATCGAGCAGCAAACACGCGAGGACGGCAGTGATCTCGCGCCGCAACTGGCGCAACTGTTCGACGTGCTCAACACACCGGAAACCGCACGGCTGAAAAACCTCGACGACACGCTGAGCCGATTTCCGTACATCAATGGCAAACTGTTCGAGGAACGCCTGCCGTTCGCCAGCTTCGACCGCGACATGCGCGCCGCGCTGCTGTATTGCTGCGCCATCGACTGGAGCGGCATTTCCCCGGCGATTTTCGGCTCGCTGTTCCAGAACATCATGGACGAAACGCCGAACGCGCGGCGCAACCTCGGCGCGCACTACACCACCGAGGAAAACATCCTGAAACTGATCGGCCCGCTGTTCCTCGACGAACTGCGCGCTGAGTTCGATAAAATCCGCCACACCGTCAAAAGCCGCATGCAAAATCTGCAAGCCTTCCACGCCAAACTCGCCGGGCTGAAATTTCTTGACCCGGCATGCGGCTGCGGCAATTTCCTGGTGATCGCGTACCGCGAACTGCGCAAGCTGGAACTGGAAGTGCTGCGCGAATTGCACCACAGCGGCCAGCAAGCGCTCGACATCGCCACCATCATTCAGGTCGACGTCGACCAATTTCACGGCATCGAAATCGAGGAATTCCCGGTGCAAATCGCGCAAGTCGCGCTATGGCTGACCGACCACCAAATGAACGCGCTGGTGTCGGAAGAATTCGGTCAGTATTTCATCCGCCTGCCGTTGAAAAAATCCGCGCATATCGTGCACGGCAATGCGCTGCAGCTCGATTGGAACAGCGTCATCGCGGCGGAAGAATGCGATTTTGTGATGGGGAATCCACCGTTCTCGGGTAAGCATTACCAAAATTCACAACAAAAAGCCGAATTAGTCGCAGTGTTCGCTGGAGTAAAAAGTGCTTCTGATCTCGACTATGTTGCGGCTTGGTATCGCAAGGCAACAGAATACATGTCACACAATCCAACCATTCGCACCGCCTTCGTTTCCACTAACAGTATCACCCAAGGTGAACAAGTTAGCGTGCTATGGCCGGATTTATTGCGGCGCGGCGTGCATCTGCATTTTGCGCACCGCACATTCCAGTGGAGCAGCGAAGCCAGCGGCAAGGCTGCGGTGCATTGCGTCATCATCGGTTTTTCTTTGCAAGAAACTGCGTACAAAACCATTTTCGAATATGCCGACATTAGGGGCGAGTCACACGCAGTTCAAGTAAAGAATATCAACCCCTACTTGGTAGATGCACCCAATGAAGTAATTGCCAAACGTCAAACACCACTGACAAATACTCCCGTAATGCGTTATGGCAACAAGCCGACTGACGACGGCAATTACATCTTGAGCGATGATGAACGTGCGCAACTCATTTCCGAATATGCAGAATGTGCAAAATATATTCGCCCGTATTTAGGAGCTGAAGATTTCATCAATTCAAAATCTCGATGGTGCTTATGGTTAAAGGATATTCAACCAAATGAACTTCGATCGATGCCCAAGATTCACGCTCGCGTGGAGCGAGTAAAAACCTTTCGACTCGCTAGCAGCGCCGAACCAACACGCAAGGCAGCTAATACACCAACATTGTTTTTTTATATCTCACAACCCGATTCGGATTATTTAGTTGTTCCCGAAGTATCATCGGAGCGTCGCCGTTATATTCCGATTGGTTTCATGAAGAAAGAAACCATTTGCAGCAATACAAACTATCTAGTGCCGGATGCTAGCTTATTCCTATTCGGAATCGTTCAATCTGAAATGCACATGGCATGGATGCGCACCGTATGCGGCCGATTGGAAAGCCGTTATCGCTATTCTGCCAGCATCGTCTACAACAACTTCCCCTGGCCGGAACCCACCGATACTCAACGCAAAACCATCGAAACCGCCGTACAGGCGGTGCTCGATGCCCGTGCGCAATTTCCAAGTTCCACGCTGGCTGACTTGTACGATCCGCTGGCGATGCCGCCGGAACTGGTGCGCGCGCACCAAACACTGGATCGCGCCGTCGACGCCGCGTACGGCAAAAAATCATTCGCTTCCGAAGCCGAACGCGTGGCGTTTTTGTTCGAGCGCTACCAAACGATCACCAGCCTGCTGCCCGCCGCCACAACCCGGAAACCCGGCAAGAAAACAGTAAAGCAACCCGGCCATGATCCGCTTCCCTGACGATGAAACCCGCCCTGCGCTGACGCTAACTAGCCACATCGGCTGGCAGATTTATTACAGCGAAATTATTTTTTGCGATCCGCCGTGTTTGATACTGCAAGCAATTCCTGTTTTTACAGGCGGCGGTAACGATTTGGCCGAGCGCGGCGTCGTTTGGGACGTGTTTGCATTGATCGATTCGATCAAGCATCCCGGCGCGCACCAAATGCTGACCGCCGATTGCGGCTATGCGCCGGATGTCTACATTGAAGAATCCGTACTTGTCAGCCATCCGGATAGCAACACCGTGGTTTGGGATCTGGACATTGCCGGTCTGCACCCGGCATTGGACAAAACATTGATCAGCGATCATGAAGGTTTCGTGCGGCTGGAGTTTGCGCGTGAGCAATACGAAGCCGACATCCGGGCGCTGGTGCGGGCTTTGCAGCAAGCGGGCCGCGATCCGGTGCCGGTCACCGCGCTGGACTCGTGCACACATGGCTTGCAACGCCTACTCACCGATTACCCGGCGTGCGATTCACTGCCTGTTGACGAACTGGAACCCGACATTAAAGGAATGGCACTGGAACGCCTGCTCGAACTCGACGCCGATGAACCTTGGCCGCGCACGCCGCTGTGACCTGCCGGAACGCTGATTGAGTCGGGCTTTTTGACGGATCATGACCGGCATTGATAACCGGTAAACTGGACTGGAAATCAGCAGCCGTTATTTTTCCGAAGGATCTGTAATGAATCCGATGCGTGTCATACCAGCCTTGGCGGCAATGCTCATAATCCTTGCGACATGCTCATAATGCGCCAGTTTGTCCGCGCGGATATGCAACTCAGTATTGGGCGCTTGAGCAGCTGTTTCGCTAAAACGGGACGCCAATTGCTCCAATGCCACCGGCTCGCCATTCCAAAAGAAACTCCCTTCTGCCCGGATAGCCAGCTCAACGTGCTCAGGCTGGGTGATATTGGGCGTGCTCTCGGCCTTTGGTAAATCAATTTTGACGGAATGTGTCAGCAACGGTGCTGTAATAATAAAAATGATCAACAACACCAGCATGACATCGACCAATGGCACCACATTGATTTCCGCCATCGGCGCTTGACGGCCACTATCTTGCATACTACCGAACGCCATTATTGCCGCCTCCTTTCATAGGCTGTATCCAGTGATTCTGCAATAACCGATGCGGCGGAGGATCGAGCCGGAGAATTTGTTTCATCGCCATCCCCGACTGTAATCAGGATAAAAAGATCATGCGCAAAAGCTTCCAGGCGCGCCAGCCAAATGCGATTCCGGCGCACAAAGGCGTTATAGGCAAGCACTGCGGGGATAGCCACCGCCAATCCCAGTGCTGTCATGATCAGCGCTTCTCCGACAGGGCCAGCCACTTTATCCAATGTGCCCTGCCTCGAAAGCCCGATCTGAATCAAGGCATGATAGATTCCCCATACTGTGCCAAACAAACCGATATAAGGCGCTGCCGAACCTGCTGTTGCAATCAGCGTCAATCCATTCTCAACCCGGGTAGCTTCCTGATCGATGCCATTACGCAAAGTGCGCGTCAGGAATTCACTGGTGCCGCCTGCTGCCGCTAATTTATGCGAACTGTGAATTTTGGAATCAGCCGCGGCATCGATTCCCAGCCTGGCAATCGCTGCGAAAGCATTATTGGGAAGATTATCCGGGTCGTTCTTTTTAAACTCGATACTGACTGCCTGGAGAGACTCAAAGCTCCAGAAATGTTTAATAAATGCTTCGGCGCGGCGCTTGGCCATATAGTTGGCGATACTTTTTGTGATAATCAGATACCAGCTCGCTATTGAGAGTAATACCAGTAGCGCCAGCACACTGATACCGACTTCATCAATTTGCGCGAGAAAGTGAGAAAAACCAAGTCCTGTTTCCATTTATTCATTTCCTTGCAGTACAAAATTAAAAGGTTGTAAGGCGACTGCCCGGACGGGCTGGCCATTGCGCAGCGATGGATTGCATTGCCAGCTTTTCACCGCGGCCAATGCCGCTGCATCAAGCCGCTGATAGCCACTGCTATTGATGATATTGATTGTGTCGACACGCCCGTTTTCATCCAGCTCCACACGCAGTTCCACTTTACCTTCCTCACCCATGCGGCGGGAAATCGCGGGGTAAACAGGCGCCGTCAATTTTGAGCAGGAAACGGACAATTCCGCAGCTAGCGCAACGGGGCCTGTTTGCATGGGTGCAGGCGGCGCAACCACGGGGTCAGCGGCTTTAGTTTGTTCTGCTGCCGGAGGCGCCGGTGACGGCTCGACATAAGCATCCTGCTTGGACGTTACCGGTGCTTTCGCGGCAAGACGCTCTTGTTTTGGCTTGACTACTGCGGGTTTTTTGACAGGCTGAGGCTTGGCAACCGGAGGTTCCGTTACGCTGACCGGGGGCGGCAACGTAATGAGATCGGCAAATAATGCCACCATTTGCTCAGGCGGTGGCGTCAGGCGCTGATTCCACAAAAAATAAAACAGGCCCGCATGTATTATCAGTACACACAACAATCCTGGTAAGGTAATAGCCCGCTGTTCTGATCCCAGATAGCCAATATTGTTTCGCGATAATGATTGCATTGCGAAATTGAAATACCGAAAGATTAAAGACCGGCTTGGGCAACAAGTACGTTAAATTCACCTAACGTAACAATATTGGCGCCAAATTCACCACCCACCGCAAAGATATGATTATCTTTTATACCGACACAAACGTTGTTTCGATAACAGCGCGCGTAATATCCAAGCGCTATGATTGATGCCGTTGTGTGTGGAAACAAAGCGGGATAATTGGATTCCGCCCAATTAAATAATTTATCGGCTAGCGCGGTATCGGTATTCGGTTGCAGCACACGTCCCGCCACGGCTTGTTGAAAATCCGCTAATGGCAAACCGTTATTGAACATGATCCACAGCGAGTCGGAAGGTACAGGGTAAGACTCGGTGACCAACTGTAATTCAACCATGTAAGCACCCGCAGGCGCATTCGAAGCACCCCGGTCTGACTCAACAATCCAGTCGAGATGCGTGTGTAAGGAGCCATTGGCACGCACTTCACCGACAATGAGTGATGTTGCGCTGCTTACGCCGTGCCGGTTAAATAGCGTAAATCCTTCGACAGTTTTGGGAAGACAGAATACCTGGCCGCAATCTTGATTCGGCTGCAAATCCAAACCGCCAGCCAAGCGGATTTGTATTCCTTCCGGCGCTAATGTCCATTGGCGCTTATCGGTACTCCAATAACTCAGGTGTCCGCTGGCACGGTAGCGCACCCGGTCTCCGGCCGTCAGATCGCCAGCAATGCTCTGGAAACCTGGACTATCAATCGCGGTACGGTCTGGGAAGATGCTGAATTCCGATACATAAATCGGGGTGCCGGTCAGTTGATCAATCGGCATCTGCCCGGCCGGTAAGCCGAGGGTTTCCGGTTTCACCAAGCTGCATCCCTTTTCTGGGTTACAAAAGCTGGCTTGTACACGTCCATCCACAACTTTAACCTCGATATGCTGATGCAATTCACCGGCACTCAGCGTCAGCGGATGCGATAAATACAGTCCCAGCAAAATGCTAGAGATAACATGGCGTGAATTAGCACCCAGTGCAGGAAGAGAATTTTTGATTACGTTTCTAAATAGATTAGGCATATCTCAGTGTAAGTAAAGTTGATTAATCTTGAGTTCAGCGCGATTGAATATGACTAGAATGTGGCACTCATGCCCACTTGCGCGCTAAAACCCGGTTCAGGCGCAAAATTCCGCAAAAAGGAAGTCGAATTCCTGATGGTCATGTTCGTCATATTCGATAGCTTAGCGAAGAACAGGATTTTTCTATGATCGGACATCTTCCAATCGTAGGATAAATCCAAGTCCAGCCGATGGTAGCTCGGTGTTTCGGTCTCCAGGATTCCGGGCCTGTTTTGTTCCAGCGCATGGGTGTAACGTAACCCGCTGCGCCATTGCGTCCATTGGACTCCTATTTCACCGCCGAATCGCAAGGGTGGAAGTCTTGGTACATCGCCAAAAACATCGTTCTGAAACCAGCCCCGCACATAATCAGAAAATAGCGTTAAACGGGGTTGGACGGGTATACCCAAGCGGGGATGAGCGGTAATCTCAGCTTCGTAACCGGCAAAGTTTGCGGTGTTGGCCTGATACCCGAAAACCGGCAAGCAATTTCTTAAATTCGCGCAAGTCAGTTGGAAACGCGGCGGATCAGGTGCGAAATTAAAGAAGAAACCTTGGTTTTCCAGATAGATAAAGTCTTGTATCAATTTGTAATAACCATTGGTATGAAAGGAAACATGCCTGCCGGTATAGCGTAAACCTAATTCGTAGTGATTGGTTTGCTCAGCACTGAGATTAAGCCGGCCGATTTCGTAGCTGCGGGTAGCGAAATGCGGTCCTGCTGCAAATAATTCTTGCACATCGGGCGCCCGCTGCGCTCGCTGCCAACTCAAATACAATGAAGTTTGCGGCAGGATTTCGTAATTCAAGCTCGCCGCCAGCGAGTAAGTCAGATAATTCAATTCATTGGGCAAGGGCAATGCACCCGAAATGCCCGCTAATTTAATTTGATCACTCTTCGGCGTGGTGGTTTGATTTTCGATACGTGCGCCCATTTCAAGGTTGAGACGATCGGTAATAAAGACCGTTTCAGTGATGAAGAATCCTAAGGAGTCAATAGTGGCGGCCGGGGTGAATGTTTCGATTCCTGCCGCGGCAAAATTGCGATTCTGCCATTGCATACCAAATGTGCCATCGAGCCAGCCTCCGCGCTGATGATTCATTTCTAAGCGCGACTCCCATACTGAATTCTTAAACTGGGTCAGCGATGAACTTCTATCGGTTACACTTTTATCATAATCCTTATGATTGTAATCAACGTAGCTCAGTTTTGCCTTGATTCTGGGTAATGCTGGCCAATAGGTTTTCCACAGCCCGTCTAAATCATAACGGCGTTGTGACATATCAATCCTGATGGCTTCTTGCTGCACTCTGCCCGCTTCGGTGTGACCTGGAACGCCGGGTGGAATACCATAATTTCTGGTCATCTCATGATAACTTCCGCCCAAATGGCCATGTTTACCGATCATCGATATACCGGCCGAGCCGCCCTGACTGCTGGAATGGCTATTTTGGATGACGTTCTTGCTATTGCTACTCGGATCAACTTGGAATTGTTGCCGGATTGCTGCTTCGTCTAAAGCAGTTCCCGGAATGTGTGTGTTATTGGAAGAGCGCTGAAAATAGTCGACATGAATCGCAAACATTCCCTTGCCCACATCCAGTGCGAACATCCCGGCCTTATCGGCGGAGTTATGGTCGTAACGGAAATCCATCCGGCCAGCAACGCCTTTCAGCGGAACCTTTTCCGGTATGCGTTGATGCTTAATATCAACCATACCGCCGATTGCATTACCGCCATAGCGCAGCGTGGCTGGTCCTCTTAGCACCGTAATGCTGTCCGCCAGCATGGTTTCAAAAGCGACCGCAAGATCGGGACTTAAAGCGGAAAGATCATGTGCACCTATCCCATTCTGCATGATTCTGACGCGCGGACCGCTCATGCCACGAATGACCGGTTGACCCACGCCCGGCCCATAGGACAGATTGCTGACTCCCAGTTCACGCTCCAGTGTTTTGCCGAGCGTTTCACCGGTGCGAATGCGTAATTCCCGGCTTTCCAGCTTTTGGATAGGGTCAGCCGATGTAGAGCTCGCTTCAATGGTCATTGTTTCAAATTTGACCGGCTCTGGCGGAATAGTAGCACTGGGCTTGGGTTGCACAGGATTCGGCTGACTTTCCGCTGGTAATTTTTTTTGCGCATTCTGATCGTCCGCGAAGGCAGGATTCAAAAAAAGAATCAGCAACGCAGGCAAAAAAATACAGCGGAAACCCATATGCAAAACCTGCATTAAAGCCCTGCCGCGTCATAAAAAGTTTCTATCGAACCCTGTTCAGCGATATCGCCCAGAATTCCGCCAGCCGTGTAAATCTTGCCGTCTTTGCTGCCCACACACACGGAATTGTCATAACAGCGGGCATAGTAGCCGAAGACAAAACGGCTTTCGGCAGCATGCGGAAATAATTCTTTCATCTCTGATTCCGCCCAATCAAACAGTGCATCCATGCGCTGGTAATCGTTCAATCGGACTTCCGGCGGCACTTTCAACGCTTCGGAAAGCGCCAATGGATCGAACTTGGCTTGGGCATTGATATGAAAAACCAATGCAAATGGAACAGAGGGTTTATAGAGTATGCGCTCGCCTGATTCATCGACGCCTGCAATACTGATGAAGACCATATAAGCGCCATCATCCGGTAAAGATCCATCCGCTTTCTGGATCCGGAAAATCGCATGGGCTTCGAAATTGCTCCTGTTCGTTAAACTATCGATGACTCCTTGTAACCCACTCCCTTCTTTATCGGTGACTACGTTTTCATCCGCTAAACGGCTGATCACGAGTTGCTCGGCAAAGCCTTCTTTCAACCATTGTGATTGCTCACTTGACCATTTCAACAAGGTGCTTTCGGTTTGATAGCCGACTATGCCGCCTTGGTCAAAACCTAAGCCCGTAAATCCGGAATCTCCCATGCGATAAGGCGTTAATGAATCGGCAAATGAGATGACGAATGCCTTGTGGTCACCCAGCGCTCTTCCCTGACGCTGGATATCGACTTCAATTTTTCCATCGCGCCATGCAAATGCCATGTTCGGTTCACCTTCATGCGCCATCGCCATGGTGCTGAAAAAAAGTAAAAGCGATCCTATACAAATAGTTTTAATCAAAAGATACTCCGGTAATTTTTCAAAAAGGGATTCGTAATGCGAATCTATAAAAGCGTTGCTACCTTGAGAGAGGAATTCCGGTTTTCATAAGAACTCCCGATTGACGTAATTTAGTACTCATTTATTGTTGTAATGTGTTGCAACAACCCTATTTCCTAATCAAAGAGAACCTTCAAATCGATTCGGGATTGCTACAACTATTGAACCGATCTTATTAAAATAGGAAATGAAGATCAATGCGGCAAAACGCCGCACAGGCCGTGCTTATCAAGCACGGTGACTGGACCGGATGAATCCGGACAATCTCGTAAAGATAAAATAGTGCTCACTTCAGCACTGGACCGGCTGCTGATGGAAACCGTATTGCGGTTGGATGCATTAAGAAAGCCCTGGCACTACGGCTTCCCTTGGTCCGAAGTTATCAAACGATCACCAGCCTGCTGCCCGCCATCGCAATTAGGAAGTCCGGTAAAAAAACGATGCAAACCGTTGATAGTGAATACATGGCCGGCACTGATGGCCGGTACTGATGTCCGCATGGAAGAATGGACAGATAAAAATACGGTGAACCGGTCATTCACCGTATTTAAGGTGCTGAAGCTAGTAGGACGATTGCTTTGGGGCGGAGGCGGGGGCGGGGGTGGATACGGCTTGCTTAAAATGGGTTACAGCATCTGTGGCCGCTTTCTTGGCTGCTTCGGTATTTCCACCCTTGCCTTCTTTGATCGCATCATCCAGGCATTTGATACCATCATCGATATGTTTGGGGTCGCTTTTGGCGTTTTTATTATTTTTCGCATCAATGGCATGCGCTTTCGCATGCTCGGCATGTTCGGCTACTGCTTTGCCATCAGCCGCAGCGGCCGCAGCTTCAGCGTGCTTTATGGCGTGCACCAGATGGCTTTCTCCGGCTATTGCACTCAGTGAAAAAAGAATCATGATCATGATGCTGGTAAAAAACAGCCGTGTTTTTACGCTCATTTTATAACTCCTTTCAAATTCATTGATCGACGGGAAATCTTTTGATTACCCTCCACTTTTCATACTAGAGTGATTGGCGTCATTAATGAATAAGCATTGTGCTTATTTTTCTTGTAGTTATTCGCCTACAGCTGTCAGGGTATATGCCGGTGGCGATACCAGAAAGAACATTGAGGACTCGGATTATTTAACCACTACGCAGGCGGTGTGCGATGCCCATCAATGCGGCATCTGTTAAAAAGTCCGGTAAGCGGTCAGCAGGATAAACTAGGGAAGTGCTGATTAATTCAACGAACGTG
>MSXT01000023.1:43858-62517 GCA_002083595.1 Proteobacteria bacterium ST_bin16
CGCAACGAAGCAATTCGCTCGTGCAGTCAATTAATCAGCGCTTCCCTAGCCAAGCTATTTGGCGATGGTGATACTCGGCACACCGACGCGCGGGATGTCGGTGACGGTCATTTGAAACAGCAGGAATAATAACTGAAAGGCGTCGCGGTTCCAGCGCGCGTAAGGTCCCGTGGTATTCACCGCGTAGTAGCGGCCATCCCAGCGGATGGAAAGATCGACATCCCGTGGGCGCCAATCGGAAACGGTGAATTCCATGGTCAGATCGGGATTTTCGTTATTGAGGATCGGTGGCGTTCTGGGATCTTTCTCGACGTGATAGCCGCGCTCTTCGCCGAGCGCTTTGCCGAGAAAACCGAGTATCGAGTGGAAGCTTCTGAGCCGGAACACGCCGCTCATCGCCCAATCCCCGCCATAATGTCCGGTGCGGATATCAAACGCGATGTCGCTGCTATTACCGTCCCCCACATGCTGGCGCAAGGTTTCGCGTTCTTCATCGGACAAGATATTGGGGTCGTAGTTGGTGATCAGAATCGGTCCGGCGATGTATTTCTTCAGCGTGTAGGTATTGTCTTGCGGATTGTAGCGCACGCTGAATTCCTTTTGCAGCGACTGAAAACCATCCGCCGTGATGGCGCTGGCCGGGATATGCCAGGTATTGATCAGCGCCAAAGGCTCGGCGTACAACTGGTTATGATCTTGAATCGACGACAAGTGCAGCACCACGCGGCGGAACATTTCATAACCGGCTTTATCCGCCGGGCTATTGCGATACACGCCATTGTACTGATTCGTTTGCAGCATGCGAACTTCCTGCGCCATCATGCGCAGCAGCAGATCGACGTCGAAGCGCTGGCGCAACAACAATGTCAGCTTGTTTTGCGGAAACGGTGTCAGCAGCCGCTTGGTGAATTCTTCCCCTTCAATCGGCACGATGCTGATGGTCGGGCTTTCCGCCATGCCGCCACCGAAAACCGGCGATATCACGGCACCGGCCAGCCCGCCCGGCGATGGCGTGGCGCCCGCACTTGCTTGGAAATTGAAAGTTGCGGCGATGTTGGATACACCGGTGAAATGAATCGGCTGACGGTGATGTGCGCGCACGATATTAATCAGCAACTGCTGCGACACCGCATCGGTAACAGCATCGTCATACGCCAGCACGGCCCGGTTCAGCGCCATCGGCGAAAAGCAACCGGTAAGAATGATCAGGATAAACAGCCATGACAACAGTCGCAGCAAACGGTTTTGCCGAGTTGGTCGCACGTTCTTATATTTCACTCATCATCTCACTATCTAAAATAGGCCTTTTCGATACAACGCGCACAGATCCATAGTCAGCGCGACACTGCAGTGAATCATAACACCCAGCCAGATACTTTTGCTCTTTAAGCTCAGGAATCCTAAGACAACACCCGCGATGATCGCGGCGATCGTTTCCGGCATCGGTTTGCCGAAATGAATCATGCAATACGGGATCACCATGACGAAAATGGCGTAAAACCCGAAACGCTGCTTGGTGCCGTGCAGCATAAAACCACGGAAGAAGAATTCCAATGCGAGAAATTGCAGGAAATACACGATTTCCCAGAGAAAGAAATTGGGGAACAGGCTTTCATTTCGAGCCACGTTATAAAACGGATAGCGTTCGAGGAAGCTCTCACTGCCGGAAAAGTAAAATACCAGCGGCATCATGATCGCCAGCATACCGAGATACAGCGGATAGCCTTGACTGGCGTTCTTCAACTGCAATCCGTACTCCGTCAGGCTTTCCTTGAAAACAAACAGAATGATGCCCGCCGGGAAAACGAAGTAAAAGAAAATGATGACCGCTGCCCAGTAAAGCAACTGGTGCAATTGCGCATTGGCATGCTGGAAAAGGAGATGATTGGCTAGCTGCGCCAACCCGGTCAGATTCAAATCGCGCAAAAAGGCAACCGGAAAGTGCGCATTGTCCAGATAGTATGTGCACGTGAGGGACAAAGCGACGACCAGACATACCAGCACTACTTTCACATCGAGCTGACTGATGTTTTCCTGCAATGACCGTAACGAACTGGCTTCCGACTTCAGAAACACAAAAGAAAAAAGTTTTTTATTGATCATCTTTAATCTATAAACCAAGGAAATAAACCGGAAATAACGCTCAGCACTTGCTCACCCGAGAAACTGAAAAACTGCCAAAAGCTTTACCTGGCTTAGTTTTACAATAGAACCGGAGTGAATTATTGGTTAATTTTATGTGAGTGCGGCTGATTAAATGCTTCACATCGATCCATCGTGAAGAATGGTTTGGAAACACGCAATAAACCCGAGCTAGTAATATTCCGGCCTGGCGAGGCTTTCAAAACATGTGTATTGGCCCAGGAAAGCCAAATCGACTTTGCCGATCGGGCCGTTACGCTGTTTGCCGATGATGATCTCGGCGATACCTTTGTCGGGTGAATCGGGGTTATACACTTCGTCGCGGTAAATGAACAGAATCACGTCGGCGTCTTGCTCGATTGCGCCCGATTCACGTAGATCAGACATCACCGGGCGTTTGTTGGGGCGTTGCTCCAGGCTGCGGTTCAGCTGCGACAACGCGATCACCGGCACTTTCAGTTCCTTCGCCAGACCCTTCAATGCACGCGATATTTCCGAAATTTCCGTGGCGCGATTTTCCCCTTGACTGGCGGAAGACATCAGTTGCAAATAGTCGACCACGATCAAACCGAGTTCGCCGTACTGACGGTATAGCCGCCGCGCGCGCGCGCGTAGTTCCAAGGCATTCAGCGCGGCGGTCTCATCAATGTAAAGCGGCGCTTCGTTCAGTTTTCCCAGCGCATGCGTGAGTTTCGGCCAATCGTCGTCGTCCAGCCGTCCGGTGCGCACTTTGTGCTGATCGAGCTTGCCGACCGACCCCAGCATCCGCATGGCCAGCTGCGCGCCGCCCATTTCCATACTGAATACCGCCACCGGCTTGTTTAATTCCAGCGCGACATTTTCAGCGATATTCAGTGAAAACGCGGTCTTACCCATCGACGGACGTCCCGCGACGATGATCAGATCGCCGGGCTGGAACCCGGAAGTCTTTTGGTCGAGATCGTGAAAACCGGAGGCGATGCCGGTGACGTTACTGGGATTATCCTGGCTGTAGAGTAGCTCGATCCGCTCCACTACTTGCTTCAACAGCGGCTGAATGCCGACGAAACCCTCCTTGCCGCGCGCACCTTCTTCGGCAATTTCAAACACCTTGGCTTCCGCTTCGTCGAGTAAGTCCGCCGCGGAACGCCCCGCCGGGTTGTACGCGGAATCGGTGATCTGCACCCCGACTTGCGCCAGGTAGCGCATGATGGACCGTTCCCGGACGATTTCGGCGTAGCGCTTGATATTCGCCGCCGATGGTGTGTTTTGCACGATGGTGCCGATGTACGCGAGACCACCAACAGTTTGCAGCTCCGCCGATGTTTCCAGGGATTCCGCCACGGTAATGACGTCGGCCGGTTTGTTATGCTCGATCAGCTTACAAATGTGGTGATAAATCAGGCGATGATCGTGGCGGTAAAAATCGCTGTCGGTAATGATGTCGGCGACTTTTTCCCAGGCGTTATTGTCCAGCATGAGTCCGCCCAGCACCGATTGCTCGCTTTCTATCGAATGCGGCGGTGTTTTATAGGGATCGAGAAACTGCTCTTGATGAAGACTGATCGGTGATTGTGCCATAGGATCCGGAAACACCATTGAAGGAGTATTGATTTTATCACTTGCTGACCGGCAAATGAAAAAGGACTACCGAAATAGTCCTTTTAAAAATGTAACCACCTGAAAACAGGGTATTACATTGCTGCTTCACCCAATACCGATACGGTGATATTGGCGGTCACATCGCTATTCAGCGCAATGGTCAACGGATAATCGCCAACCTGTTTCAATTGGCCATTAGGCATGCGGATCATGGCGCGCTCCACGGTAAAGCCGAGTGCGGCAAGCGCTTCGGCGATATTGGCATTGGTTACCGAGCCGAACAATTTTCCATCGCTGCCGGCTTTTTGCGTAATTTGCACCAGCAATCCTTCGAGTTTCACAGCAACCGCTTGCGCTGCTGCCAAAATAGCTGCTTGTTTTTTCTCCAGTTCCGCACGTTTCGATTGGAACTCTGCAATGGATTGCTCGGTTGCACGTCTTGCCTTGCCTTGCGGAATCAGATAATTCCGTGCAAAACCGCTTTTGACGTTCACAACATCACCCAATTGCCCTAAATTCGTAATTTTTTCCATCAAAATAATTTGCATCGTAATTACTCCTTAGTGACGATCGGTGTAAGGCAATAACGCCAGAAAACGCGCATGCTCTATCGCGGTGCTCAGCTGACGCTGGTAGAAGGAAGTCGTGCCGGTAATACGCGCCGGGATGATCTTGCCATTTTCACTGACAAAATCCTTCAGGATTTCAATGTCTTTATAGTCCACATGCTTGATGCCTTCCGCGGTGAAACGGCAGAATTTTTTGCGTTTGAATAACGGGCGGTTGGCTTTCTTTTCTCTTTCTTTATCTTTGCTGTCTTTGCGTCTACTGGTAAAACGTGCCATGTTAATTCCTGTTTTCTGATTAAATAAGTTCGATATGCTCCGCGTGCAAAACCAATTGTTGGCTCATGTAACTCTTTCTGTTGAGAAATCCGCTCAGTTTGACCATGCTGTCAAGCTTAAACCCGGCGATCGTCAGAGCTAATTGGCCCAATGCAACAGCCAGAATATCCAATATTATTTGCCGAACTACACCTGCTTCCTTTTGCTTCGACACATGATTGATCGTAAATTCAATCACGGCCACACCAGCCGGTGTGTAGCGTAAAACGCCCAGTTTGACAATTTTTCCACAAATGATGGTGCGATTACATTCCAATTGCAATGCGTTTACGCAGGGGTGCTGGATTCATCCGGCACGTCATCGGTTTCCAGTTCGTCAGCCACCGCTTCGGCAGTACTCAAACCTGCGGCGCGCGATCTTTCCTCTTGACGCATCATCGCCGATGGTTCCGTGATAGGGCCGTCGACCTTAATGGTTAAATGCCGCAGCACGGCGTCGCTGAATTTGAATGCATGATCCAAGTCATCCAGCGCTTCTTGATTGCATTCGATATTCATCAGCACATAGTGCGCTTTGTGAACTTTCTGAATCAGATAGGCAAGCTGACGGCGCCCCCAATCTTCCACGCGATGAACCTTGCCATCTTTTGCGGTTACAATGCCGCGGTAGCGTTCGATCATTGCAGGGACTTGTTCACTTTGATCAGGATGAACAATAAAAACGATCTCGTAATGTCGCATAATTTCCTTTTGGGTAAAGCCTCCCACGACTTTCATGTGGTGAGACAAGGTTGAAAAGCCGCTAATTTTACTGAATTATTAAGGCAATATCAATTACTGTTCAAATAATTGCGATTCTATTATTCGCCTCACGGCTGAACTGGTAAAATTCACGTGCTGCGCGCAGGAATTCATCCTTTGCTATAATCTCTTCCGTCACAATTAAACGATAGTAAGTACAAACAAAGAGTTAAAACCAATGCTGCTGATGATAGACAACTACGATTCCTTTACCTATAACTTGGTGCAATATTTTTCCGAGCTGGGTGAAAAGGTTGCGGTATACCGGAACGATGAAATCACGCTGGATAAAATCGCGCAATTGAATCCCGAGCGGATCGTCATTTCTCCAGGGCCATGCACACCCAATGAAGCCGGAGTATCGTTGGCGGTAATCAATCAGTTCAGTCAAAACATTCCGGTATTGGGCGTCTGTCTGGGACATCAAAGCATCGGGCAGGCGTTTGGCGGGCGGGTGGTTCATGCCAAACAACTGATGCATGGCAAAACATCGCCAATTTTTCATCACGACACTGGCGTTTTCCGCGGCTTGCCCAATCCATTCACCGCCACCCGTTACCATTCCTTGGTCGTTGAACGCGCAACGCTGCCGGATTGCCTTGAAATCACCGCTTGGACCGAGGACGGCGAAATCATGGGGATCCGTCACAAAACACTCGCTATCGAGGGCATTCAATTTCATCCCGAATCCATCTTAAGCGAGCATGGACATCAAATGCTCGAGAACTTTCTCCACCGGCAATAAATCCGCTCGACTAAAGGTGATTGAATGACGCCACAAGAAGCACTCCAGCGCATTACTGCGCATCAGGAAATAATGCACGATGACATGGTTTCCTTGATGCGCCAGATCATGCAAGGAGATATCTCGCCCGTTCTTATTGCCGCGATCATCACCGGTCTCCGGGTAAAAAAAGAAACGGTCGGAGAAATCACCGCAGCGGCGCAAGTAATGCGTGAATTTGCCAGTAAAGTCGCCATTCCCGATCACACGCATTTGGTGGATACCTGTGGTACGGGTGGAGACTCCTTGCACACATTCAATATTTCCACGGCAGCGGCATTTGTCGCCGCGGCCGCAGGCGCGCGTGTCGCCAAACATGGCGGCCGCTCGGTTTCGAGCAAATCAGGCAGCGCGGATGTGCTGGAAGCGCTCGGCGTCAATCTCAACCAAACACCGCAACAAGTTGCGCAAAGTGTCGGTGAAATCGGCGTCGGTTTCATGTTTGCGCCCAACTATCATGCAGCCATGAAACATGCTGCACCGGTCCGGCGTGAACTGGGCATCAAAACATTATTCAACATCCTCGGCCCGTTAACCAATCCCGCCAGCGCCAAAAGGCAAGTTCTAGGTGTGTTCAATGCAGATCTGGTCAAAACCCTGGCGCTTGTGCTGCAACGGTTGGGCAGCGAACATGTGCTGATCGTGCATGGCAGCGATGGATTGGATGAAATCACCATCACAGGCGAAACAAACATCGGTGAGTTGAAGAATGGTCAAGTGAACGTGTATAACGTCAGGCCGGAAGATTTCAATTTGAAAACATCAGCAATCGAAGCGATTCAGGTTACCGATAGCGCCGATGCCAAAACAATGTTGCTTTCGGTATTGGAAAACACCGCCGGTCCGGCGCGCGATATCGTGCTGATGAATGCCGGCGCGGCGATATATGCCGCCGGAATTGCGGACACGCTCGAACAGGGAATCAAAGCCGCGTTGCGCGCTATCGAAAGCGGCGCCGCGTTAAAGAAACTTCACGACTTGGTGGAATTCACCCACAGAAATTCTGTATAAAATCACAATGTCTGACATTCTAAAAAAAATCCTCGCCGTCAAAAAACAAGAAATCAGTGCTGCCAAGGCATTAAAACCTTATGCGATATTAGACCGGGAAGCCCAATCCGCCCCACCGCCGCGCGATTTTCTAGCTGCGATAACGAGCAAAATTGAAGCGGGACAACCAGCTGTCATTGCCGAAATCAAACAGGCCAGTCCCAGTAAGGGAGTATTGCGGGGCCGCTCCATCGGAGACAATGCACCATCGTTTGAGTTTATTCCAACAGAAATAGCCCAAACGTACGCGCGACATGGCGCAGCGTGTTTATCGGTATTAACGGATCGACAATTTTTTATGGGGAGCCCCGACTACCTGCAAGCCGCGCGCGCCGCATGCCCATTGCCGGTTTTGCGCAAGGATTTTATCCTGGATGAATATCAGATCGCCGAAGCGCGTGCTATGGGTGCCGATTGTATTTTATTGATTGTGAGTGCTTTCATCATGGAGTTCGGTGCCGCATCGAATAATGCTGACAATAGTCCCCTGCAACAAATGGTTGCACTTGAGAAATTGTCCCACTCGCTGGGCATGGCGGTCTTAGTTGAAGTACACGATGCGGCTGAGCTGCAACTGGCGTTGCAGCTGACCACCCCGCTCATCGGCATCAACAACCGTAATCTGCGGACTTTTGAAACTTCCCTCGATACAACGCTGGAGTTACTTGACCACATCCCATCCGGACGGATTGTGATTACCGAAAGCGGCATTCATACCCCAGCGGACGTTGCACGCATGCGATCGCATCACGTCAATGCTTTCCTTGTCGGTGAAGCTTTTATGCGTGCCGAAGATCCGGGCATTGAATTAGCACGATTATTTTTCTAATCCCGATGTCGCTGCCAATACGCTAGTGCCACAAGAGGCTCGCTGTTCCAATTGACATTGAGGAAGGATAGTGCATTGTTTCCTCAAGATTTATCCATAGGTGTCGTAGAAAATTCCTGACGTATCACATTCAGGAGTTCGAAATGCTACAACAACATCAAAGAAAATTATCGGATTGGGTTAATTTTCTTACAACAGCTGAAATTCCTGTTCTAAAACAGACAGCTCGCAACCTTGCCATTCTCCAACAGGACGAGCAACATCTCAACGCGCGCAGTTTCGCTCATGTCGTGAAAAACGATCCGCTAATGACCGTAAAGCTGCTACGTTATATGCAGCAGCATAAACACCGGACGCAAGAACATGATGTGATGGAGGTCGAGCAAATCATTTTGATGCTTGGCCTTGAAGCGACGCTGAACAAAATACCTGCCAAGCCTCTGGTTGAAGACATTTTGGCGCGCAACAATATGAATGCGCTGGTCTATTTACTAAAAACCACTCACCGCGCAAATATTGCTTCTACCTACGCTTTTGACTGGGCAGTCCGTCTGCATGATTTACATTTCGCGGAAATCCGTCTGGCTGCGTTGCTGCACGATATCGCCGAAATGCTCATGTGGTGCTTTTCCCCCGCGGAAATGCTAAAAATAAAGCAGCTACAAAAACAAAACAAAGCACTTCGCAGCACAGTCGCACAAGAAAAAGTGCTCGGCTTTTCTTTGTATCAACTCCAGCTGGAACTTGCAATTAAATGGAAACTACCAGCATTATTAATCACTCTTATGGATGATAATAACTCAAGCTTACAGAGAGTGCGTAATGTGGTCCTGGCAGTAAATTTAGCCCGGCATTCCGCTAATGGGTGGGATGATGCTGCATTACCGGATGATTATGAAGATATTGCGAAACTTCTACATCTGCAAGCGGGCGACATCATGACCATCGTAGGCGCCAGCAAACAATCCGAAGACGCGAGTAATCTCGCATGAACTGGTTTTAAATAGAGAAATTGGTGCCGACACCAAGAATCGAACTTGGGACCTTCTGATTAAAAATTCTAAAATGTACTGCTTTACGTTGTTTTATATTTTTTGAAAATATATTAATGTCATTGTTTTGTATTGATTTTTAATATCACATTGTTTTAAACTCCACCCCATAGTTTTACGCCCACTGTCTACATAGTGTCTACATGGCGTCTACATGAATGGAAATTGAAACAATGAACACACATCACACACCCGCACAGAAGATCACGAAATCCTATGTAGACAGATTGTCTACACCAGAAACCGGCCAGGCTTTCATACGTGATACCGAACTAAAAGGTTTTGCAGTGCGCATCACCTCATCCGGCGCCAAATCATTCATCCTGGAAAAAAGGATTGATGGCAAAGTGAAACGGCTGACACTAGGTCGCTATCCTGAATTAACTGTTGAGCAAGCCAGAAAGGAAGCACATAAATTACTTGGTCACATCGCAACCGGCCGGAATCCTGTCGCCGAGAAAAAGCAGGAAGCCTTACAAGGCACAACACTGAAACAAGCCTTTGATGACTTTGTTAAAACGCGAAAAAATCTTAAAGAGCGAACGCTCTATGATTACCGGCGAGTAATGTCTATTATTTTTGCCGACTGGCAGGATAAACCAATGATCGATATCAATAAGGATATGGTTAGCAAGCGCCATAGCAAAATTGGAGCGGAAAGAGGCGAAGCTTATGCCAATCTGTCGATGCGCTTTTTACGTGCCCTGTTTAATTTTGCCATTGCACAATATGAAGATGGCAGCGGCAAATCCATTTTGCATGAAAACCCGGTCGTCCGTCTCACCCAAACCCGCGCATGGTATCGCGTGGAACGCCGCCAAACGGTTATTAAGCCACATGAACTCAAGCCCTGGTTTGAAGCGATCATGAACTTAAAGCATGATCCGATTAGCCAGAATCGCGAAACCATCCGGGATTATTTGCTGCTGGTGCTTTTTACCGGATTAAGACGGGAAGAAGCCGCCAGCATGACCTGGGCCAATGTTGACCTGCAAGCAAAAACCCTGAGAGTAACGGATACTAAAAACCACTCGGATCATAATCTGCCGTTATCCAATTTTCTTTTTGATTTGCTACAAAATAGAAAAGCACACGCAATCAATGAATATGTATTCCATCGAGCCAGCGGAACCGGTTATGTTTCCGAACAGCGCAAGCAAATGGCCAAGGTTATCAAGGAATCCGGCATTTCCTTCACCACTCATGATTTGCGCCGCACTTTTCTCACGATTGCGGAAAGTCTCGATATTCCAGCCTATGCCGTGAAACGTTTGGCTAACCATAAAATGAGTAATGACGTTACAGCCGGATACATCGTCACTGATGTAGAGCGATTGCGGCAACCGATGCAGAAGATAACCGACTATATCCTTAAATACGCCGGGTATAGACCTTCCGCAACCGTTACCGATCTATCAGAAAAGAAATCGCATAAAACATCTTGACTTAATACGGCATTGCCGTAATATGAATAATGTATACCATTGCCGAAACTGAAGTTTTTAGCCGCTATGTCAGCGACTATTGGACTGAAGACGAACGCGCAGCATTTGCCGTCTGGATTGCGGAACATTACGACACGGGCGACATTATTCCGGGTTCTGGCGGCTGCAGAAAAGTGCGCTGGTCACGCAAAGGAAAAGGCAAAAGCGGCGGCTTACGCGTGATTTATTACAACATGCTGGAAGACGGCACCATCTGGCTACTGCTGATCTACGCCAAAAACGAGCATGAGAATATACCCGCTCATTTACTTAAAGCGATCAAGGAAAAAATAACATGCCCATGACCGAGAAAGAACTGAAAAAACGCGATGCCAAACGTGACTTGGGAGCGGAACTGCTCGAATCCGTCACGCAAATGAAATCAGGCCGCGCAAGCCGGATACATAAGGTTGAAGTTCCGCCGGTTGTCTCGGCTCGCATTAAATCAGGTTTGTCTCAAGCCGATTTTGCAAAACTGCTCGGCGTATCGGTGAGAACCTTGCAAGATTGGGAACAAGGCCGGCGTCAACCGAGTGGAGCAGCTAAGACACTGATTGAAATCGCTGACCGCCGCCCCGATGTATTGAAGGAAATCACTGCTTAGCCGCCTTCTGCTCAATCCATCAACACCCGGAAAGAAACAAAACATGAAACCGGAAAAGGCCGTTTTGTCATGTTGCCTGCCATGTCCGTCCGGAGGATTAACCAGCAACTTTCCAAAGATTAACTGAGATATAATAATTCTAGCCAACTAGAATTTAGGGAGACTTCCATGCGATCAGTAGGTATCTTTGAAGTAAAAACAAAACTTTCTGAGCTTCTGAGACTGGGCGAGCCTATTGAGGTTACAAGTCACAGAAAAAGAGTCGCAGTAATTTATCCGAACCATGCCCCCCTTGATCAGGAACAAGTGAAGCGAGATATTAAAGCGCTCAATGATGCGGATAAGCAGGACGATACTACCGGCATGGGCGATTATTTATGACCCTGTATCAACGGGGCGATATTGCTCTTTGCGCTGATGGAAAGGGCGACTACACCAGCAAACCTCGCCCCGTGGTGATTGTGCAGAATACGGATTACATTGAAGGCATGGAAAGTATTACTGTTTGCCCGATAACCAGCGTTTTGAGTACTGCCAGTGTGAGAGTGCGATTAAAGGCAGATAACGCAACTGGTTTAAAGGAAATATCTGAAGTTGAAATCGATAAAATAACAACTATTCGCGTTACCAGGCTAAACAAAAAGATCGGAGAAGTTGCAGAGAAAGAACTCAATAAAATTAACTACGCCTTACGAGTCTGGTTGGATTTATAAACTATCAATCTTCCGGAAAAAGCTTAATCACTGCTTAGATTTGTTACTTACAGAAAAAATGCATTTCAGGATGAATACAATTTTTCCCTGATTACTTGCCGTATCGTTTCCTCGATGTTTTTTTCTGCATAGCTTCCCGTAAATCGGCAGTTTCAGTGTGTGCAATAACCACTACTTCACCCCCTAGCAAACCTATCGTAGAAAAATGGTTTCTGTATAAGCAAAGCCCGTATCCGGTCTGGTTAGCGTGTAGCCTGAAAATTCAGATTGGCTTTGCATTTCGTTTCATTCATCCCACGTAAAGATCATGGATTAGGCGGTATAGATTAGTATCTACATTATCAAGATACAATTTTCTCAAGTGTGCAAGCCATAAGTCGTCAAATGAGATTATTTCTCAGAGAGATGGTTTGTCATGCTTGTAGAAAATAATCCTGATTTCAAAACTATCTGGCAACTGGCGCATAATTGGGCAGGCGAAGAAACTGACAAGACCGATCCCAATGCAATCTCGCCAGAGCTAAGACTTGCTATAGATCGTTTGATGCGGGCAATACGCAGCAAGAAAATTACCGCTCGCTGGAAAGGTTATCAAATCTTTATCGATAACTTGCTCCTCACACTCATTTTTGAGTTCAGTCATTTCAAACAATTTTACCGATGGCTCATGCATCACAAATTTAGTAAAGATTATCTGGATAATCTTTATGTCATGCGAAATGAAGTAATCGATTTGTGCATTAAGTCTTATTACAATCTTCCGCCATGCTGGATACCTGAACAATTTTCTTACGATTCAAAAAATGCCAAAGAAGCAAAAAACTACCGGCCAGCAGATGAAAATGAAGATCGGATTCGCTGCCAAGCAATAGCCAGCACTTTATGGGAACTTGATCCCGCTATTCACCCTAATCATATTGCGCGGTCTAAAATATTGCAGCGAATTGGCAATGGCGCTCAATATGACATAAGTACGATTACTGACTGGATTACTGAGCGTGATCCACAAAAAGATTATAGAAAAACGGGGCGCCCACCAAAAACCCAATATACGATTAAATTGGAAATGATTCCTCAGTCTAAAAAATAGCTTTTTAGTATCTGTCTCATCACTCTAAGCCGAAAATCGCTAGAAGTGTTTATATATAATATCTTGCAGAGTAAATTACAAACTGATTAGCAACATTAAATACCAGTCAGTCTTTGACCCTTTTTTATTTCTCAGCAAGTTGCAGCAGTATTAATTCCATTTCAACCACAAATGGAGTTAATCATGCATGACCTTTTACTCACTACTAAACAAGCCGCTCAAATCTTAGGCGTCAGTATCGCATTCCTGGAACGAGACCGCTGGGCCGGGGCGCGGGTGCCTTTCGTCAAAGTAGGCAGCCGGGCAGTTCGCTATCGCCATAGCGATCTGCTCGCCTATATTGAATCTTGCACGCACTATTCAACCAGCCAGTACTGAGGTGTGTATGCACACGTCAGTACATCAACCCCAAGAACTACTCAGTCCCGGCGAACGGATCGCCGAAGGCATACTAAGTTTTCTCGATGAACAGGATAGCAGCGATAAACGCTGGCGCGCGTCCATATTCCGGCAACTGCCCAAACGGTTTGCTGAGAAAGTCGCACATGATTACAAAGAAACATATATCTTCGACGGGAGGCAAAGCGCCAATCTTGATTTGCTGGAGGCATACGGGCCGATCACCAAAAACAGCATATCGCTCAATGCCAGCGATGACGACCTGAGAGACTTGGCAAGAAATATTGTCAAGGAAATGAAGGAAATCAGCCGCATTTACCGGAATCTGGAATACGCTGCTTCAAGAATGCTTCACCGGGCGCAGAAGTATGAAATCGACCTGTCATTGTTTGAAGACTCGAACATCACAACCACCGGTATCTATACCCGCCTGACCAATGAAATCTGGTGGCTGCAACGACTACGCAAAGTTCACGCGCAAAAGCTGGAACAAGACGCCATCCGTATCGGGCTGGTTCATCAACGCGCGGGGCGCTATATCAGCGATGAAACACTGACACGACGCAGAGAACAGAAAAAACGTATCCGCCGCATACTCGATGGATTGCTGGCAACCAATGAACTCGGCCAGCGCTTCACGCTGAGCGAATTGGCAGAACTTGGCCTAGCGAATCCCCGCATCCGGCGCAGCGAATTGATGGTGCGCATTTGCGGATTTGAAACCATTGCCAATGAATTGGGCCATACCGGTGAATTTTATACCATCACCTGCCCATCCCGGATGCATGCCCGGCACTCCGGCAGCGGTGAGCGTAATTCTAAATATGACAATACCACACCAAAACAAGCACAGAAGTACCTCAATAAAGTCTGGTCACGAATCCGCGCAAAGCTCAAACGAGACAAACTTCCTGTGTACGGCTTCCGTATTGCCGAACCGCAACACGATGGCACGCCGCACTGGCATCTATTGTTATTCATGCCACCCGAGCAGACTGCAAGAGTCAGGGAAATCATGCGGCATTATGCAATGCAAACCGATGGTGATGAACCCGGCGCACAACAACACCGCTTCAAAGCAATTCCCATCGATAAAAACAAAGGCTCAGCTGTAGGTTACATCGCCAAATACATTTCCAAGAACATTGACGGCCACGGTCTTGAAAACGACTTTGACGGCAGCCCGATACAGGAAGCAGCGGAACGAGTTGAGGCCTGGGCGTCAACCTGGAGTATCCGGCAATTCCAACAGATTGGCGGCGCGCCGGTCAGCATCTGGCGGGAACTTAGAAGAATCAGCGATGCGCCCGAAGGCATTCTGGAACAAGCAAGACAAGCAGCCGATCAGGGGCACTGGTGGCAATTCATTCAATTGATGGGCGGCACTACCGCAAAACGCAAAGACAATCCTATCAAACTGATGAAAATTGACTCGAAGGAGCGAGGCAAATATGGCGACCCCATCGGGAAAAAGATTTGCGGCGTTGAAACTAACACCGCCCAACTATCGACACGATTGCATCAATGGCATATTGAAAGATGTGCAGTTGACGTGGAAGTAACTGAGAAGATGAGCGCAAAGCGCCCGCGGGGGAGCGGGAGCGACCGCGGCGGCGCTTTTGCGGCGTAGCCGCCTTGGAGTTCTGTTAATAACAGTACGCAAGAAAATCTCAATATGTCAAATTCTTGTCTAACTACACCAGGTTTATGATAAAGTTTACGTAGTCTTTTCATTTGCTGATGACTTTCGAGTTTATGACGATTCAACTTTATCACTTATTGGGAAGCTGCCTTGATTTATCTGGTTGTTTAAAGCCGTAATTCTGCCTAATTTCCAGAAATTGCAAGTTCCTCACGTTTATAAATTTTTAATCTCTACCGTGTTTCATTTCTCGCCCCTTAGGGCGTAAGCTGGTTGAAAATCAGTAGCTTGAAGAGTGCGTTTAATACCTCGCCGCTTGCTGCAGGGTGCTTTATTAGTAGACTAACTACATGAAATATAACAATATGCCGCAACGGCGTTGGGCGTCATGGAAACTTCTCCGGGCTATCGAACCAAGTAAACGTTTCGAGTTACCATCTCGAAGTGCGCACTGATTGCGAGTGCTGAGCGGCCGAGGTACTGCAATGAAAAGTTTTTGCGAAAAACACCGAATAAACTACTCATCTTGGAATTGTCCGCGTTGTGAAGCTGACGATAGGCATGCTGAATCAACAGAAGCCATTATAGACGCTATTGACGCTATTCGTAACCCAGGTGATTATGACTGCCCACATTGTTTATATAAAACACTTCGACATGGGGCATCCAGGTGCGGATTTTGTCATGGGGAAATAGAACAGGAGTTTTGGAGCAAAGTATATGAACGGGAGAAGGAGGCTAGGGAGAAGGCTAGGGAGAAGGAGAAGGCTAGGGCAGCCGAAAGTAAACGGCTAGCTGATGAAAATGAAGCAAGAGTAAGAACTGGAAAAATATCTGCAATCTTTTACCTTTTAGTTTTATTATGGCTTATTGGTGCGGTATTTTATCCTGAAATATTTTCTGATTCATCTAAAGAAAAAAATATTGATCTAAGTAATTGTGCTAGAACAAGAGACGCATACTGCTTTGTCTTATTGGCTATTAAAAATATTGAGACTAACAATATTGCCCCATTCGATCAAGTAAAAGTATATGCGAAAGCCGCTACTTTATTAACAGCGGCGAACCATACAAAGGAAGCTCAGAAATACTTTCGTGCGGCTAAAGCAACTATAGAAAAAATTACTCTGCGAAATGATAATTGGGATGCGCACCATTTTTTAATTGACAAGCTTTTATCCGCTGGTTATCGCGACGATGCTCGGTTAATGCTGGATAGCTTTGACCACATGCTTCAATTACTTTCGGGAAACGGAATAGTTCCGACTCAAGAGGATCTTCAATGGGCTAGTATCGCCAAAATCAATGCCATTGATTTACCCGAATTTTTTATGTTTCAGAGAGATATTCAACTTGGCAAGGTCGCAGTTTTATGGTGGCGTTTAGATGAAACCTCTAGGGTAAATCGTTCTTTAGGTTCAATTAATTCTGCGAGTATGAAAGATCAAGCAATAATAAGCGTGTTGACAAAAGAAGCATCCGTTTACCGATGGAAAAGAGCAATGGAATTAGCAGATCGGCTTCTTGTTTGGGGGTCTAATGCTGATGCAAAGATTAATATTATTGCTGCAGCAGCTAAAGCAGGAGACCAAAAGCTTGTTGTTTCACTTGTTCGAGAGTTGGAATATAAAGAGAAGATTCTGCCGAAGACATATATTTACGGCAAAATATTATCATCCATATCGCAGAGCGAACTGCATGATTTGATTTCTGAAATGATCAGTAATATTGATATGCTTCCTTTACATGATGGTGCTGACTTTTTATTCGCACAATTAGCAGTAGCAGAAGCACTTCATAAATTAGGTGACGCTAGTGGTGCTAAAAAAAGACTGAACGCACTCCTTACAAAAGTTCTTTCAGCTACCAAAAATGAATCGCGCGATACTAAGTTGATTGACATTGTTAAAGTGCAAGCAAAGATTGGAATGTTTGATGATGCAGTTAACACCTTTAGCAAGATAGCGGATAAAGAAAGATATCGTTATTTTTATGTTATGAATGATGCCATGCTTGATAATCCCTATAAAGTATCGGACAAAGCAATGCTGATGCTCCGTAATCTTCTATCGGAATTCCAAGAAAAGATTGATAAATTAGATGCACTCATCCGTGCTAAGAAAGGAAATGTTGATGGTGCTCTAGAACTTATCAAGAAGGAAGAAAATTCTGACGTACTCTTCGAGATTGCCAAATATATCATGTCTGAACCAATTAACCAGGACCTTCAGTATAATTCCCTTGACCAAGCTCGAGATAAGAATTCAAGCAAAAGAAACTAGCGATATTTGAAACTTCACAGAAATTCAATTGGGATGGATACAATGATGATCCAGTAGTTATGAAGGCAACTTTGATAGTTCAGAAAGTTCCAGAAGGATTAGAATTAACTGTATCCGAATTTTCTTATAAGTATGAACCCCAAACTATGAAACGTAGAACTAAAGGCCATCAATTAGATATTAACGATGAATCTAGTGCTACACTCTCGTTTGCTGCTAGAAAAGATTGCGAACAATGTCGTGTATTTTTCAGTCAAAACTTACCTGTAGGAAGAGGACAGTCTTTTTCACTTCGTTCGCCGATTTCTTTAATCATACCAACAAAGGTAATAAAAGATGCCGATATATTATCTATGTCCCTTTTACTGGGCCCATATGCATACTTTTTCCCTGAAAAAATGTGAGGGGGTGAGTTATTTGGTACTAGAAGAAAGAAAAGAAAAAAAGCACAAGAAGCGCTTCAATTAAGGGTTTAGGGAAATTTAGCACCAAAACATTATTTGGCACTAAATAATAAAAAATAAGACAAAAATATTAAATTTTGCGCCTTATTTGGCACTTAAACAGGTTAACTCTAGGATAAATTCAACCTGCCACACTGACGAATCTTTCGACAATCGAATCATCCATCCCACCAGCTGCTTTGCAGCAGTCATGAATCAAAAAAAACAGATCAGCTTTTTTCTCCGGATCAATTGTTTTGCCGTGTTTCTTAAGCATTCTCTCGACCGCCACAATGACGTGATGCATTAACAATGGATCGAAATCACAGGGCTTGAATCCATGCTCAGGGCTTTTGAGCTTTAGCGCCGTGGCTTTGTCACTTTTCTCGTAATGCTTAGTGCTTTTTATCGTGTCTGTATCGGTTTTAACTTCAGAAAAGAAACCGGGATTTTCTTTTAAGAAGGCGTGAATAGAACCTAGAACATTATCCGGAGGCATGAACTCAGTCATATAGCCGCGCCTTCCACCTTTGCACGGAACCTCGCGCGCATCCCATCCAAGCCGCTTGGCCTTTTCCCTTGTGCTTTTTTCGTTTCGTGGAAAATCAATGGCCCTGGCTCCGCCTAAACGAGCCAGTTCAACCGCAGAAAACCAAATTTTTACACCCGAGTTCATGGAATTAAACTCGGGCGATTAACTCGGGCGCTTTGACAATTACCCATGTTTCGTATTGTCCTTTTAAATTAGTAAGATAATAAAAATAAAAACAAAACAAAAAATAATTTAAGTCGGGTGCTTGACAAGCTCGGGATCTCGGTAGTAAAGTAGCGTTATGTCAATTTACTTGTCACCGTTAAACATGCCAAAAAAAACCAGACTCAAAAAAGACTGGCACAAAAAATCAGATTAGAAAATGA
>MSXT01000024.1 GCA_002083595.1 Proteobacteria bacterium ST_bin16
GATTGGACCAGCGGTTTCAAAGGCCGGGCGCAATTTGTTCTGGTGAAACAATCGCCTGGTATCGGTGACCGTGGTATCGAAGCCGACAACAATGAGAAAAACCACGACAGTCTGCCGCGCGCGCATCCCATTTTATCCAACTTCACCATTATCGGCCGCAATGATACCGGTGCTACCCAAGGCATCTTGCTACGCCGAGGAACGGCAGGAAATATCTGGAATTCGGTTATTACCGGATCACCGGTTTGTGTGCGTATCGATAGCGCATCGACTTATGTCAATGCCGGTTCTCCAGGCAGTTTGACAGGTGAATTGACGATGCAGAATTCTTTTGCGCAATGCGCCCAGAATTTTGCCGATGGTGACGGCGCTACATTCTCCGTGTCCGATTGGTTCTTGTCTCAATCCGAAAATAAAGCGGAAGATCCTCTGCTGGATGGTTATTTACCCAAAACCGGTTCACCGTTGACATTAGGCGGAGCCGCAGTGAGCGATGCTTTCTTTGATGTGGTCGATTATGCCGGCGCATTCAAGGATGCGAGCCATGATTGGACCAAGGAATGGACCTTCCCGTTTTAACGAATACCCTTTGGAAATGTTGTCTACACTCCCCTCTAATAGTGTAGACAAAACCGCTTAACCCAAGCACTTTTGCTGTTGAAGTGTCACAACGATCCGGGAGATCGGGGGCGTTTTGAATTGGGTTCATATTTTTCTGCTGTTTTCACTTCTTCTCGTAGCACACCTCCCGGACACTGCCATCGGCAAGTTGTCCGGGAGGTTTTTTTATGCGAAATGGGACTGTCATCATCCTGTCATGCCGGCCGGTTAAGATTTTCTCCGAGACGCGCATTATTGATTGATTGGGAGAGTATAAGATGAAATTGCAATTCGGCCTGATGCTTGCTTCTGCGGCATTACTTTTTACTACGCACGCAGGTGCCGCCGATATCACCGGCGCAGGCGCGACTTTTCCCTATCCGGTTTACGCCAAATGGGCAGATGCCTATAAAAAAGCAACCGGGATCCGGTTAAATTACCAATCCATTGGTTCCGGTGGCGGCATCAAGCAAATCAAAGCCAAGACCGTTGATTTCGGCGCTTCGGATAAGCCGCTGACAGTCGAAGAGCTGGAGAAGAATGGCTTGATGCAATTCCCCACCGTGATTGGCGGCGTGGTACCGGTCATTAACGTGGAAGGTATGCAGGCCGGTCAAATCAAATTAACCGGCGCAGTGTTGGCGGATATTTTTCTGGGCAAAATCAAACGATGGAATGATCCCGCGATTGCAGTCTTAAATGGTGATGTCAAATTGCCGGATAGCAATATCGCGGTGGTACATCGCGCGGACGGTTCCGGTACTACGTTTTTGTTTACCGATTATTTGAGTAAAGTCAGCCCGGAGTGGAAAGAAAAAATCGGCGCCGACGCTTCCGTGGCGTGGCCCATCGGTACCGGTGGCAAAGGTAATGAGGGTGTGGCCAATTTTGTGAAGCAAATCAAGAATTCGATCGGTTATGTCGAAGCGGCCTACGCGAAACAAAACAGGATGAGTTACGTGCAATTGCAGAATCGCGACGGCGCTTATGTCATACCGGTTGAAGAGAGTTTCAGGGCCGCTGCGATCAACACGCAGTGGAACAGCGCCACCGGATTTTACGAGATTCTGACCAATAAGCCCGGACAAGATAGCTGGCCCATTACCGGCGCTACTTTTGTCCTGATGCATCAATCCCAGGAAAATCCCGAGCATGCATTGGAAGTATTGAAGTTCTTTGAGTGGGCTTATGCGCATGGCGATGAAATGGCGCTGGCGCTCGATTATATTCCATTACCGGACGATATCGTGAAGCTGATCGAGGATTCCTGGAGAACCCGGATTAAAGGCAAAGATGGCCAGGCCATTTACTCCTCGGCTCAATAACCCGCGGGAAACTCAAAATCAGAGACGGAATGTTGCTTAATGCCATGCGTAATCATTTTCTGCTAGCGGTTATCACAAAAATAAGCCTTACACGCTTGCAATCCGGTGTGGCAAAAACGATGCCCACAACCCATGCGGCAGCAAAATTGAATCGGCAGCGGCTGCTCGACTGGGTATTCCGTAAAGCGACCTGGTTTTTTACCGCGCTGGTTTTTGTATTGCTGACAGCCTTATTGCTTTCTTTGCTGATCGGCAGCTGGCCTGCGATACAAACGTTTGGTTTTGATTTTCTATTCAGTACGCAATGGAATCCGGTCACGGAAAAATTCGGTGCGCTGGTGCCGATCATCGGTACGCTGGTTACTTCACTGATTGCACTGTCGATCGGAGTTCCGGTGAGCTTCGGTATCGCATTGTTTCTGACCGAGCTTTCTCCGCCTTGGTTGCGCCGCCCCTTGGGAACAGCGATCGAGTTATTGGCCGGTATTCCCAGTATTATTTACGGCATGTGGGGCTTGTTCGTATTTGCGCCGTTTTTTGCGAAACATATACAACCGGGCATGCAAAGCACACTCGGAGAAATGGCCGGAATCGGTTTTTTGTTTGAAGGCGCCGTGATGGGAATTGGCATGCTGACGGCCGGTATTATCCTGGCGATCATGGTGATTCCTTTTATTGCTTCCGTGATCCGCGATGTATTCGAGGTGGTCCCTTCGATGCTCAAAGAATCCGCTTACGCGCTCGGCGCGACCACGTGGGAAGTGATTTGGTATGTGGTTTTGCCCTATACCAAGACTGGCGTGGTAGGCGGCATCATGCTCGGTCTAGGGCGCGCTTTGGGCGAGACGATGGCGATTACTTTTGTGATCGGCAATGCGCACCAGTTACACGCTTCTCTTTTCATGCCGGGTAATAGCATTGCTTCGGCATTAGCCAATGAGTTTACGGAAGCCGATGGTGATTTGTACACCGCCGCATTGGTCGAACTGGGTTTGATTCTGTTCTTGATCACCTTTGTGGTATTAGCTTGTTCCAAAATTCTTTTATTGCGGCTGAAAAAACGCGAAGGCGGGATTTCCTAGCGTGACATGATGATTCCCATTTATACCCGCCGCCGCATCGTTAACGCGATCAACCTGACTTTCTCCGTGCTGGCGATGGCGTTCGGCTTATTCTGGCTGTTCTGGATTTTGCTGACGCTGTTCGACAAGGGATTGGACGGTATCAGCGTCGTTACTTTTACGCAGATGACACCGTCGCCCGGCGATACCGGCGGCTTGTTGAATGCGATTGCCGGCAGTTTGCTCATGGTCACGCTCGCGACGCTGATCGGCACACCGGTCGGTATCATGGCAGGTACTTATCTGGCTGAATTCGGTCAACGTGGCTGGCTGGCTCCGGTTACCCGTTTTGTGAACGATATTTTGCTGTCTGCGCCTTCGATCGTCATCGGCCTTTTTGTTTACACGGTGTATGTCGCCAAGGTGGGGCATTTTTCCGGATGGGCAGGCGCACTGGCGCTTTCATTGATTGTTATTCCGGTGGTCGTGCGCACCACCGAGGATATGCTGCGGCTCATTCCAAACAGCTTGCGCGAAGCAGCAATCGCGTTGGGCGCGCCGCAATGGAAAGTGGTTACGCTGGTGACCTGGCGCGCTTCCAAGGTCGGCATCATGACCGGGATATTATTGGCGGTCGCGCGAATCAGCGGGGAAACCGCGCCGTTGTTGTTTACCGCGCTCAATAATCAATTCTGGAGCGCGGACATGAACCGTCCGATGGCCAATTTACCCGTCGTTATTTTTCAGTTTGCCATGAGTCCTTACGAATACTGGCAGGAATTAGCCTGGACCGGCGCGTTATTGATCACGCTGAGTGTCCTCGGGCTGAATGTCGCAGCGCGCATTTTCATGCGTAAGCGCGATTTTTAAAATTAAAAACTCAAATGACTATCAGCTTTTCACCACCCGATGTTTGCAAAATCTCCATCAACGATTTGAATTTTTATTACGACACATTTCATGCGCTGAAGTCGATCAGCATGCAAATCCGGAAAAATAAAATTACCGCGTTTATCGGTCCTTCCGGTTGCGGGAAGTCGACCTTGCTGCGCACCTTAAACCGCATGTATCAACTGTATCCGAGTCAGATCGCTCAAGGAGAGGTTGTGGTGGATGGTGTGAATATCCTCGATAAGAAACAAGATCTGAATATGTTGCGCGCCAAAATAGGCATGGTGTTTCAAAAACCGACGCCATTTCCGATGTCGATTTTCGATAATGTGGCGTTTGGTGTGAAGCTGTATGAATCGTTGAATCGTTACGATTTGGCTGAACGGGTGGAATGGGCGTTACAAAAAGCCGCATTATGGGAAGAAGTCAAAGATAAATTGAATCAAAGCGGCACCAGTCTTTCCGGCGGGCAGCAGCAGCGTCTGTGCATTGCCCGCACCATCGCGGTGAAGCCTGATGTGGTGTTGTTCGATGAACCTACTTCCGCGCTGGATCCGATTTCCACTGCACGAATCGAAGACTTGATCTTCCAGCTGAAAGAAGATTACACCATTGCGATTGTGACGCATAACATGCAACAAGCGGCGCGCGTTTCCGACTATACCGCTTACATGTACCTGGGTGAATTGGTCGAATTCGGCGAAACCGATTTGATTTTTACGACACCCAGACAGCGCGCGACAGAGGATTATATTACCGGGAAGTTTGGCTAGTTTATTTTTGAAGTACGAGCGGTAGACATGGAAATTTGATCGCCGGTCACAGCGATCGATTTGTGGGCGAAGCAGGTTACCCGACTAGATTTTGTTAGTACAGGTGTACTAACAAAAGAGGAGAAATGCTCTATGTACTTAAGGATTTACAAAACTATAATGAAGCACGTTGTTAATGCGGTTATGTATCGATTTTGGGTTTGTAGCATTTTTAGAGTGGCATAAAAGCGTGTGTGATTAAAGTTGGCTTTGAGCAGAAATATTAATAGCCAGTTTTTTATAGCAGCCTTAAATTTACGGAGTAAGTTATGAAATTCCAATTGAAAAAGAATTACCTCGCACAAGCAGTTGCAATTGCTTTGTGCAGTACGTTTGTTACTGCGGCACAAGCTGCACCCGTTACCATTAGCGGTTTTGGCACTACCTTGGCCAGGATTGACGATGCCGGTTATTTTTCTCCATCCGGCGCGCTCGGTTTGAGCTTTATGGGCAGAGAATATGTTAACCATGGCACTTTTGCATCCAACTGGTGGTTGAATGCCAATGGTGCTTCGGTTGCAATCGCTGATGAAGTGACTGGAAGTAATCCATTGAGTTCTTCGGCTTTCGCCATCGGTAGCAGTATTGCGGTCGTTACCAATATAGCGGGCGGCGGCGGTGGCTGGAGCGTGGTTGAAACGGTAAGTATACCAACGAGCGGTCACGTTGCTGTTAAAGTGCAACTGACCAATAATACCGGCGCTACGGCCAATCATGTGCAGTGGGGGGTTGGTATTGACCCGGATCAAGGTGTCCCTGGCGGAGTTGGATTCGACACGACTAATACAATTGATGGATTAGGAAATCTTTCTTCCGTAACCGCAAAAAGTTTGGATGGATGGGCATTAACGCTGCATAACACCACCAGTGCTTCAGCATTTACGATAGTGCCTTATGTCGATCCTGTTACATGCTGCAGTCCGGTTGATCCTGCTGTGATGCTGGCAGCAGCCCAAGGAATTGGTAACTACGGTTTTGCCGATCATTCCATCAATTTGGCATATGATTTGGGCACAATCGCGAATCATCAATCCGTGAGCTTCGGTTACGAATACGTTATGGCCGTTCCGGAACCGGAAACCTATGCGATGTTGCTGGCGGGTCTCGGTTTGATTGGTTTCTCAGCACGCCGTCGCAGAATAATGTAATCAGCGGTTAATCTGTAATACCAAAAAACCACGGAGAAGTCTTATTTCTCCGTGGTTTTTTGCTTTTCAAGCATGCTGTAATGCTGAATTAAACCTCGTTTCTTCAGAAAAATGCTTCGTCTTTTTGTTCCTGGATTTTAATTCGATTCTGAACCGGTATTTCCAATCAACCCGCCGGAATGATTGGCTTGCGTTACGCAATGGTTTCTAAATGAGTACAATAGCGGATCGGCGCAATCTCACCGCTGCAACCGTCACTAATCCAAACATGTCAATCAAACCATTAGATTCTTCTCATTTACGCATTACTATCGACCCGGCCTCACTGGGGTTTTCCGATACCACGGAGTTGTTGCAGCAGCCGTTATCCTGGATTGGTCAGGAGCGGGCGGAAGCGGCTGTTCGTTTTGGTCTCGGCATGATGCAGCCGGATTACCATTTGTTTGTGTTGGGAGAAGCGGGATCGGGGCGTTCTTCTTTATTGCAACAAGCGATGACGGCTGCCGCGGCTGATAGGCCGGTGCCTCCGGATTTGTGTTATCTCTACAATTTCATGACACCCGAGAAACCGCTGGCTTTGCATTTGCCTGCCGGACAGGGGCGTTTGCTGCGTCAAGCCATGCTGCAACTGGCGAAATCACTGCCGTCCGAAATCACGCAATGTTTGAGCGGGCAGGATTTCAAGATCAAGAGTGACCGGCTGGAAAAAAAATTCAGAACTGAAACGAGCCAAGCGTACAAAAAACTCGACAAGTTTGCGGAATCGTTGCATGTCACCATTCATCGGGAAGATGAACAGATTTTGTTCACCTTGCTGGATGAAAAAGGGGAAATTCTGACAGCGGAAAATTTACTGAAACTGCCCAAAGCACACCGGGTTGAAATAGAACAAACGGAACAGGCGTTGCGCGAAGCAATTGCGGTTTATTTCGAAGCATTCCAACGGATCGAGAAGGAAAAAGACGCGGCATTAGCGGCATTGCAACGCCTTATCGTGAAACCCTTGCTGAATCTTGCGTTGCAGAAGATTTTAGCGGTGTTGCAAGAAACGGTACATGAAGAGCGGCTCAACACTTTTTTCGCACAAGTGGAAGCGGATATTCTCGACAATCTGGGGTTGTTTGAGACGGATAATGTCGACGAAGAGAAACGGCAAACGGAACTAGATCGGATTTTCTCCCGCTATCGGATCAATCTGGTCGTGGATAACGCTGATTTAACGGGAGCGCCAGTCATTATCGAAGATAATCCGTCAGCGTATGCCTTGTTTGGCAGTATCGATTATCAGTTTGAGAACGGCAAACTGAAAACCGATTTTATGCGCATCCGCGCCGGTAGCTTGCTAAAAGCGCATGGCGGTTTTTTGATGCTGCATGTGGATGATTTGCTGACGGATGGTTCATTGTGGGTAAAACTGCGGCGCTTTTTGCGCAGCAAGCGGTTGCAAATTGAAGAGCCCGGTTCGACATGGACTTCCAACTCACCTATATTCCTTGAACCCGAAGCGGTCGACGTGAACGTTAAAGTCATTCTGGTCGGATCACGGGAAGAATATTACGACTTGCAGGAAATCGATCCTGAATTCATGCGCCGCTTCCGCGTGAAAGTGGATTTTGCCGGGAGTTTTATCGCGAGCATGGAAACTTATCATGCATCGGCTGTGTTCGTTGCGCATGCCTGCGATACGGCAAAATTACCGCATTTTTCCGCAGCTGCGGTCGCGCGCTTATTGGAAGAATCGCACCGGGAAGTGGAGGATCAAAAACGCCAGAGTGCAATTTTTGCCCGCACCGAGATGCTGCTGCTGGAGAGCGCGGCGCTGTGCCATGCCCGTCATGGCCGGTGCGTGGAAGTGGCGGATATTTCCGCCGCGCTGCAAGCGCGCAACTTGCGCCACAATTATCCGGACTTGCGCTTACAGGAGGCTATTGTCGAAGGTGAAATTGCCATTGCATTGCAAGGCGAAGCCACCGGTCAGCTCAACGCGCTGACGCAGATTGATTTGGGCGATCATAGTTTTGGTACATCAGTGCGCCTTACCGCACGTACTTTTGCCGGTGAGGATGGTGTGCTGAATATCGCCCGCGAAGTGGATATGTCCGGGCCGATTCACGATAAGGGCATGCTGATATTGCAGAATTACCTGACAGGTTTGTTTACCCATCTGGCGCCGTTGGCACTGAGCGCATCGATTGTTTTTGAGCAGGAATATACCGGTATCGAAGGAGATTCCGCTTCCTGCGCGGAATTTTACGCGCTGCTGTCGGCCTTGGCGGAACTGCCGCTCAAACAAAGTATCGCGGTGACCGGCGCATTGAATCAATACGGTGAGGTGCTGCCGGTGGGGGGCATCAATGACAAGATCGAAGGTTATTTCAAGTTGTGTGAGAAAACGGGCTTAACTGGTGAACAGGGTGTGTTGATTCCGTATCAGAACCGGCAGCATTTGATGCTGGATCAGAAAGTGATTGCAGCGAATGAGAAGGGTTTATTTGCAATTTACACGATGGAACATGTCATGCAAGGATTGGAGCTGCTCACCGGCTTACCATCGGGCAGCAGTGAATCGGCGCAGATAAACGGCTACTCATACGATACCGTTCTCGGCCATGCGCAGAAAACATTGCTGGTTTTCCGCCGTGCTTGCCAATCGACGCAACACCCTAGGACCGAACACCGGCGGCTGCCATCCCGGGCGGATAAATAGCCGTGCATTCATCTTCCGATCTGGCCAACCGGCAGCAACGTTACCGGGAGGTGCGTAAAGTTACGCTGGTCGGATCGGCGGTGGATTTTGTCCTGGGTGTTGCAAAAATCGTTGTCGGGTGGTTTGCCAATTCACAAGCATTGATTGCCGATGGTATTCATTCGCTATCCGATTTGCTGACTGGATTCATCGTGTTGTACGCCGCCAAGCACGCGCACAAAAGCGCCGATGAAGTGCATTCCTATGGTTACGGACGGATTGAAACGCTGGCGACGGTCAGTCTCGGCATCATGTTGACCGGTGTTGCGATCGGTATTGCCTATGAAGCGGTTAAACGGCTCAACGATCCGGCGGCAGCAATGGATTTCACCCTATTGGCGCTGCTGATTGCGTTACTGTCGGTGATTTCAAAAGAGTGGATTTATCGCTATACGATGTCCGCTGCGCAGCGTTTGCGTTCGGATCTGCTGATGGCCAGCGCATGGCATAGCCGCTCCGATGCTTTTTCGTCGATTGTGGTATTGATCGGCATCAGCGGCGTGATGCTCGGTTACCCGTATTTGGACGCAGTGGCTGCCGTGGCGGTGGCCGCTATGATCGCCAAGATCGGTTTTGGTTTGGTGCGTTCGAGTACGCTGGAATTGATCGATGTCGCGCTGGATCCGGAAAAGGTTAAAGCGATTCGGCAGCACATTCACGCCGTGCATGGCGTGCGCTCGATTCATACACTCCGGACCCGGAAAAGCGCCGGGAGTGCTTTCGTCGACGTGCATATCCAGGTCGATCCCCGTTTGAGTGTCTCGGAAGGCCATCAAATCGGCGACAGTGTCCGGCGGTGTTTGTTGCAACAGGTGGAAGAGGTGACCGACGTGACGGTGCATATCGATCCGGAAAATGACGAGACCGGTTCGTCCTGCAACAATTTACCTTCACGGGAGGAAGTCATCGCTGGACTCAAACAGCGTTGGCCGCAATTGCCGGTTGCATCGGTTGAAGCGATGACATTGCACTATTTGTCCGGCGCGATCGATGTGGAGCTGGATTTGCCGATTGAAATCCTACATAGCACTGACGAGGCTAAATATCTGGTGCAGGAACTCAAACAGGCTGTTTCCACGTTGCCGTATATCAATGCAATACAGGTACGGTTTAAGGTTTGATGGACTCCGGTGTTCACTGCATCGTTAGATTTGCGCTTGTTTCTTCATTCTAATCGTGGCACTGAAATAGGCGGCGTCGATTATACTGGGCGGCAATAAAATGTAAGTATTGTTATTCAAATAGTCTGGGGTGGCTTCTCATCGTCTTACATGGCCCCCAGAATGTTCTTGCAAAATGAGGCCGATTCACTGATCATTATAAGAAGCATGCAGAATGACGTTATTGGTTATTAAGGATTATAATTCACCCTGCCTAGGTGGTGAGTAAGCCAGAGATAGGGTGATTAGAGTCAAGAAACGATTTGTACCGCGATGAAAAATCATACGATGAGGGGTAGGGGCTAGCAACCGCGCGAAATATCTATGAATCAAGATACAAAAGATACCAATTTGAATCCTTCCGTGATTGCACGTGAAACATTAAAACAACTTGCGATCCTTAAAATTTCCCCGACTCCGGATAATTATCACAAACTGTATGATCAGATTGCCGGTAACCCGGAAAATCAAATTTCAGCCATTACCGCGAAATTGCTGACCGAACTGGCGAAAGAATTTCCTCGTCATACACCCACATTGCTGAATTGTGCCAATAGTCTGGAGCAAGCTGTCAACGAGAAGAACTGGCTAAAGTATAAGACCGCCTTGGTAAAGTTCGCCACCACTGAAAACATAACGATCAATAGCGCAACTATATCCGTTCAAGCCAAAGCGCAACCGTCCCAGCCGGATGCTGACACCTTCAAGCAAGACAGCGAGATCAACGGTTATACCGGTCAGCTTCTGGATTTAGTAGCGCAGATGCTGGAGAACATCATCGCCAAGCAAGTCAATGGCGAAACGTTGGCGGAAGAGGCGCGCTCGTTGGCATCGCAAGTGCGGGAAATTCAGAATAAACCGGAAATGGATCAGTTTACTGTTCATTTCCAGCAGTTTTGCGCCAAACTGGAATTATCCAATCAGTGCGAAGCCAGCTTGCAGCAAGGCTTGCTGAGGTTATTGAATCTGCTGATGGACAGTACGGCTGAATTGCTATCGGAAGACCAGTGGATTAAAAAGCAGCTGGCCAAACTGAAAGATACCGTATCCATGCCGCTGGATGTGCAGATCATCGCGCAAGCCGAGCAGTATCTGAAAGAAATCATTCAACGGCAGGAAATAATAAAGCAAAGCCTGGGTAAAGCCAGGGTGACAATGCGGCAGATGGTCACTTCGCTGATTTCCAATTTGGAAGAGATGTCGGATGCCACTGGAGAATATCAGGAGAAACTGGAGTATTACTCGGAGAAAATCAATCAGGTTGATGATATCGATGAGATCAATCAGTTACTTGCGGAAATCATGCAAGAGACCAATAAAGTACAGAAGAACATAGTCAATTACCGCAAGGACTTAATTGCCGCCAGGACGGAAGCCGATGCGGCGCAAAATCAAATCAGTCTGCTGGAAACACAATTGCAGGAAATGGGCGAAAAGGTTCATGAAGATCATTTGACCGGCATACTGAACCGGCGCGGATTTGATAATGCCTACCAGCGTGAGGCATCGTGCGCGACACGTAGCAACACACCGTTATGTTTTGCCTTGCTGGATATCGATAACTTCAAGCTGCTTAACGATACGCATGGGCATCATGTCGGCGATAATGCTTTGTGTCATTTGGTGGAAGCGGTCAAGGAAACGGTGCGGTTGGAAGATGTCGTGTCGCGATACGGCGGTGAGGAATTTGCGATCCTGTTGCCCAATACCGCACTCAAAGAGGCGATTCAAACCATATCCAGAATACGCCGCTATATGACCAAGAAATTCTTTCTGCATGACAATAACCGCTTATTAATTACCTTCAGCGGCGGCGTGGCCCAGTATCATCCGGGAGAATCGCAGGAAGATCTTTTCAAGCGTGCCGACGGCGCTTTATATCGCGCCAAGAAGAATGGCAAGAATCAGATTATCGCCGCTGACTAGGCACATGTCCGTATAAGAATGCAGTATGACCGGAGTGGGTCCGTAACCGCAAAACAGGCGGACTAGGTGCATCGAAGAGTTGCTGTATGCCAATCGGTATTGACTGATATAATTTCCTCCTTTTCACACCGAGTCCATAAAAGCCATGTCAACCCCATCAAAATTCTCAGTCCGCAAGTTTCAGTTTGCACTTTTGATTGCGGTGATCTCCGCTTTTATTGTATTTGGTTTGCTGTACCGCACCAGTTCGCAAGGAGATTTTTCCGATACGTATCCCAAAGGTTTTCGCGGCGGCGCCTGCACGATAGAATCGGAGGCGCTCATTATCGGTTATTCAGGCTACTATCTTCCTGAAGGTTATCAGTCGCCGGATGATCTCCGGTCGCCGCATGTGCCTGTGCAGTGCGGTAAAATACCGGAACCGGCATCACTCAATATTTCAATTGACCTGTTGTATCCCGAATCGGCGCGTGATTTTTCCTTAGCGTTGCGTCTGGTGAAGCTTGAAATCGATGAAAAAGAACACCAGCAAGAGCATGAAGTGATGTCGATACCCGCGCAGCAGCATCGATCGGGAGTGATTACCACCGCATTCAAATTGGGTGAGATGGGGCAATATATTTTGTATTTGGAAGGGAAAAATACTGAGAATGCTGATCTGCAAGTGAAAATTCCATTGCAAGTCGGTTTGGATTGGAAAAATCATCTTAAAAACGCTTTATCGCCCTTGCTGAAAAAAGACTAACCACCGGCAGTGTGCTGCGTACTCCTAAAATATCTGATCAGTTTGCCGCTAATGGTTTTAAACATGAAGAGGAGAATATGATGGATGTGAATGGTATTGCAGGCTTGGTAACGTCAATGGCTGAATTCAGCGCAAACCAGGCAGTCGGAATAGCGGTATTAAAGAAAGCGATAGATTCAAATGCCGCGGGTGCGCTTGCTTTGATTGAGGCGATTCCCGACGCAAATCAAACCTCGGCGAGTCTGCCGCAGCATCTGGGACAGAATGTCAATACTACCGCCTGAATTGATAGGTTTGATGGCTTCCGCAGCGCTACTTTGTTAGCGCTGTTTTATTATGGGCGGCTTGTTTTTCTGACGGACGGTATGCTCATCACTATTCCCAAAATGCTTCCAAAGTGATATTTTTATTTCGCACCAATACGTTTGGTAGCGTTGTTCTTTTTTCTGTTGCTTAATGTTAATTAACCGGCTTATCAGCTTGGCTACGTATGAACTATAGACCTAATTTCAATCTGGCAGCTTTTGATTCACTCGAATCGCAGCAAAGGCGGCTGTCTTTACTGTGCAAAACCGCGGAGATCGGTGAGTGGTCTTATGTCTTCTCCACGGATTTTACCGTTTGGTCGGATTATCTCTATGATTTCTACGAATTAGATAAGGATTTTGAATGCGCTGAGCTGTTGCAGAGTACACAGCTCTACCAAGGTTCTGAAAAAGAAAAAATGCAAGCTCTGATTGCGCATGTGACGGCCACGAAAAAAGAACGCAGCGATGATTTCATGATCGTCATGCAGGATGGCCGGGTCAAATGGCATACCACCACGATTCACCCGATACTGGATGCGTATGGCGAGATCACCGGTTTATACGGTATTTTGCAAAATATTACCGCGCGGAAAAACAGTGAGCTGGATTTGCAGCGAATGGCCTATGTGGCCGAGAAAACCAACGGTATCGTGATGATTACCGATCCCGAGAAGAAGATTATCTGGATCAATAACAGTTTTGAGGAAATCCTGGGATACCGGTCGGAAGAGGTCATAGGGCTTGATCCGGCTGCTTTTCTACAAGGTGAAGAAACATCAGTCGAGACTATCCGCGAAATTACTCGTTCACTCCGCAGCAGCGGAACCTTTTCCGGTGAAATTCTGAATTACACCAAAAGCGGTGAAAAAATATGGCTTTATCTCAATATTGCCGCGGTATACGACGACGCCGGAAAACTGATCAATTACGTTGCGGTAGAAAATGACATCACGGTGATCAAGACAGCTGAGCACCGGCTGCAAAAAGCCATGGAAAAAGAGCGTGAACTGAACCGCTTTAAAACCCAGTTTGTCAGTTTGGCGTCACACCAATTCCGCACGCCGCTAGCGACCATCCGTTCCAGCATCGATCTGCTGGATCTGAGAATGGAATCGGCCGGACTGAGTACTGCCTTTATCGAGTTTTTTCAGAAACACAAAGCCATTATGGCGGAAGAAACAACCCGCATGACCGAGCTGATGGAAAACATTCTGGATATCGGGCGGATCGACGAGGGCAAGATTGAGCTGACCAAGAAGCATCTTCCTTTCCGGCAATTCATGGATGCATTTGTGCAATCGAATGTTGAACCCAACGAGCAGCAAAGGAAACTGGACTACTATTTTGACGCACCCGACTGTATCGTCAATATAGATGAAATTGTGCTGCGAAATGTTTTACGCAATATCGTGTCGAACGCCTTTAAGTATTCCGAAGGAAAGCAAGCCCCGGAAATGACCGTGAAGCTACATGACGATGTCTATTTGATTACCGTTAAAGATTATGGCATCGGTATTCCGGAAAAAGATCAAGCGTTTCTGTTTCAGTCATTTTTCCGCGCGTCCAACGCCAAGGTATATCCGGGGAGCGGGCTCGGTTTGATGATTGCGAAGAAACTGATCACATTGCATGGTGGGGATATCAGTCTTGAAAGCAGCGCCGGTAGCGGTTGCACCATCACCATTCAATTACCGGTATAAACTACGATGAATAATCCGCTGATTCTCGTGGTGGAAGATGAAAATGCATTGCGCGAAAACATTACCGCCATTATTGCGCATTACGGATTTCAGGTAATCAGCGCGCCATCGGGTGAAGCCGGTGTGAAAATGGCAGTGGAATCGAATCCGGACATTATTATCTGCGACATTATGCTGCCGGGAATCGATGGTTTTGAAGTGTTGGCACAAATCAAGCAAGCCCAGCAATCAGCAACTCACGCCTTTATTTTTCTTACCGCAAAGTCAACACGCTCGGATACCCGTGCGGGTATGAACATGGGTGCGGATGATTACCTCACCAAGCCGTTCACGAAAGAGGAATTGTTAAACAGCATCAAAGCCCGGATGGAGAAATTAGCGCAAATACGGCAAAGTCAGCCGGAAAAGGACGCGTTGATTGAAGCGTCGCTGGAGAAAATAACGAGTCTTACCAAAGCGGAACGTAAGGTGCTCAACAAGATAGCCGAAGGCTTCACGACCCCCCAGATTGCCGAGAAACTGTTTGTGAGCAAAAAAACGGTTGAGAATCATCGCGTCAATATTTCCCGTAAACTCGATCTGAGCGGCCCGAATAGCTTGATCAATTTTGCGTTGCGATTAAGAGCGCAAAAATCAACTATTCATTTCCCTGATAATCTGCCTGCTGCATCCTCCCATTGATCTTATAAACACATCAATTTTTGTTCTATCGCAGCGAATAAATCTCGCTGTCTTGTTTTAAAAAACCCCTTTTGCCGTGCTGAAGAAACCACACAGCGATCATTGAAAATGAGTGGATCCACTCATTGTAAAAGCCTGATGATCAGTTATTCTTAATTGCGTAAAAAAGGCCACGAAAGCAATGACAAGCAGTTCGTGATTGCTACTTCGATAGCCGTGTTACGCAGTGTAAATTAACTTAATCAATGGAGGATATGATGGCAACAACTTATGGCACGAGTAGCAGTGCATCAAGTGCTGACTATGATATGTCGCTGTGGTATGACTCAAAATACTACAAACTGGGTATGTTAACCATGCTGCTGGTTGCGATATTCTGGATCTGGTACCAAAGAACGTTTGCATACTCACACGGTATGGACTCGATGGAACCGGAATTTGACAAAGTATGGATGGGACTGTGGCGCGTACACATGACCCTGATGCCTTTGTTTGCGTTAGTCACCTGGGGTTGGATACTGAAAACCCGTGATACCAAAGAACAACTGGACAACCTGGATCCGAAATTGGAAGTGAAACGCTACTTCTACTGGATGATGTGGCTGGGCGTGTATCTGTTTGGTGTTTACTGGGGCGGTAGCTTCTTCACCGAACAAGACGCATCCTGGCACCAAGTGATCATCCGTGACACAAGCTTCACACCAAGTCATGTGGTGGTGTTCTACGGTTCATTCCCAATGTACATCGTGTGTGGCGTAGCCTCATACCTGTATGCGATGACCCGCCTGCCACTGTACAGCCGCGGCACATCGTTCCCGCTGGTTATGGCGATTGCTGGCCCATTGATGATTCTGCCAAACG
>MSXT01000025.1:0-7656 GCA_002083595.1 Proteobacteria bacterium ST_bin16
ATCAGCTACTTTAGTGCTGCTTTAGCAGCTCGCAACAGCTCCTTTACAGGGTTTGCAGCGATCATTCGAAGTAATTCAATTCTCTGCTATAAGAAATATCCTACAGTATTGGTTCATGTATTTGAAATAAACAATGGGAATAAACTTACATAACTTTCTTTAAAGGAAACCGTAAACAGCTGCTTCATTCCTACAAATTGTTTGATTCTAGAATATATTGGAAAGTGGATTCTATATATTTATCAATAATTAATAATGGTTAGAAATTTATCGCAGTGATTATTTTGAATGTGGCCGGGCGGGTAATGGGAATTAAGGTGGGTGGGGTATCGGATGTAATCACTCTGAGGGAGGGACAAATACAACCGGAGCCGGAGTTGGGTTCAGTCATTGATACTGAATATATTACCGGGCTAGGAGCAGTCGACGAGCGCATGCTGATATGGATCGATATCGAGAAATCGATGAGTAGCAGCGGCTTGGGCTTGATCAAACAAAGTATTCAGTAGTGGAAAATTTAATTTAGAGAGCGCTTAAAGGAGCTATTAATGTTTAAAGATACAACTATTAAGTTTCGTTTGTTTCTTATAATCAGTATGTTGACAATTCTGATGCTGGGTGTCGGTTCTTTTGGATTAAACAGCTATCATGATTCCAATGAACGCTTGAAGGGGCTGCACGAAACTCGCACCATGTCCCTAGCTTATTTGGGGACTGTGATTGATCGCTGGTACACGATTCGCTTGAATGGTTTGGATGCTGTAGGGAAAAAAGATGTCAATAATGCTAAAGCCAAATCCGAACAAAATATGGAGTTGATTAAAGAGATCGAAGAATTATGGGCAAAAAACCAAGCTACCATTTTTGCGGAACATGAAATGATCTTGTCCAAGACTGTGACGGATCAGGCCAAAGAATATGCTGACGCAGTAAAGCTGACGTTCCAGTATGCAATGGCTGGCGACTTCGAAGCGGCGGCTAACAATGCGGCGAACAATGGCGGTCCAAAGTTTACTGCTTTACGTACCAGTCTATTCAAAATACTTGATTTGCAGAAAACGGATGGCGCTCAAGAATATCAGGATGCACAAAGCACTTTTGAAAAAATCTCTACGGCTATGATAGCTGTGATGGCACTCGGTGCTGTATTGGCGATTGTTTTTGGCATGCTGTTACTACGTTCGATCATTGTGCCATTAAATGAGGCAGTTGAAGTGGCAAATGCGGTAGCCTCCGGCGACCTCACCAAACGAATAGAAGCGACATCCACGAATGAAACAGGGCGGCTGTTGCAAGCACTGAAAACGATGAACGAAAATCTGGTCGACCTGGTCGGTAAAGTGCGTTCGGGAACCGACCAAATCGCAACGGCATCGGGAGAGATCGCATCGGGCAACTCGGACTTGAGCCAACGCACGGAAGAACAAGCCTCCAGCCTGGAAGAAACCGCATCGTCGATGGAAGAACTGACCTCCACCGTCAAACAAAACGCCGACAACGCACGTCAAGCCAATCAACTGGCTGCCGGTGCCTCGGAAGTCGCGATGAAAGGCGGATCGGTAGTCGGTCAAGTGGTGCAAACCATGAGCTCGATCAACGAAAGCTCGAAGAAAATTGTCGACATCATTAGCGTGATCGACGGCATTGCGTTCCAAACCAATATTCTGGCGTTGAATGCGGCGGTGGAAGCGGCGCGCGCCGGTGAACAAGGACGTGGCTTTGCCGTGGTAGCGACAGAAGTACGTACACTGGCGCAGCGTTCCGCAGCAGCGGCGAAAGAAATCAAGGAACTGATCAGCGACTCCGTGACAAAAGTGGAAGATGGCACGCGCCTGGTGGATGAAGCGGGCGCAACCATGGACGAAATCGTCACTGCGGTAAAACGCGTTACCGACATCATGAGCGAAATCTCCGCGGCATCGCAAGAACAAAGCTCCGGTATTGAACAGGTTAATCAAGCGGTAACCCAAATGGACGAAGCCACGCAACAGAATGCCGCCTTGGTGGAAGAAGCTTCAGCCGCAGCGGAATCGATGCAAGAACAAGCCCACGCACTAACGCACGCGATTAACGCATTCAAACTATCGGAAGGTTACTCAGGAACACCGGCGGTGATCAAAAGAAGCAATCGCTCCGCCAGCGTAGCCAAGCTGCCGAATCGCGGCCCTGCGCGGAAAAAACCCGCAGTGAAAGCTGTAACAAACACTGAAGCTGCAACGGCCCAACCACGCAAAGTTGCAGCTGGAGGTGGTGGTGAGGATTGGGAAGAATTCTAAACCTTCCGGGTAGTCTTAAAGTGAATTAGAACAAAGGGCGTTACCGGGTTTGATAGGGATGTGAATCCGTAATCAAACAGAATAAAGGTAACGCCCTTTAATTTGTAGTAATCGCGCACTAAGCTTCACCGCACATCTCAAAATCAACCGGTAAAACGCAGTGATCAACGGTCAGATGAATCTTCGCAGCATTGCCTGCGCGGCATTCCCCTATGCTGCGTTCTTGGATTACCCCAACTGGGCTGGTACACAGCTAAACCAGCCACTGGATTTCAATAGGCGCCAATCGAGATAATCATTGATGGTAAAATGATTAAAGACGGTCGCTTGAGTGATCTTGCGCGGTGGGATGCCGGTTATTGTTGCGCAGTGACATGATCTGCAATTAACTGATGATATTTTTATAACTCTGTAATGATGCGATCAGTGCAATTGTTGCCGCCGCATCAAACGAACCAATCCTGACCGGTCAAATTCCTTAAGACCGTACAAAACAAAATGTTGGTTTTGTCTTTCCAAGCCGAATCGGTTCCGGTGCATGCGGCAGCTTTTTACACTACTATTGATTCCCATTATCCAGGAAGCGTGATTTTCCAATGTCCATAGAAATCAAAGAAAAACCCAAATTTGCTGTCGCGGCGGCGGTTCAATTGCCGAATGTCAGCGATATCGAGTTCGAATCGTCTCTGGCCGAGCTGCGTGAACTCGCAAAAACACTGGGTTACACAGTCGTCAACACGTTCGTGCAAAAACGCGCTAGCTTCGACACGACCGCGTACTTGGGCGTTGGCAAGCGCGAGGAAATCCGTTGTTACGTACACAACGATTCCGGATCGGATGAGTCTGGGGAAATCGCCATTCGCCCCGATGATCACGACATCAGCGCTCTCCTGGTCGATCACGAGATCTCACCGTCGCAGGCGCGCAATCTTGAGAATGAGGTCGGTTGCGAAGTGATGGACCGTACCATGGTCATTCTCGAAATTTTTCACCGTAACGCCCGCTCCCGTGCGGCGCGCGCGCAGGTGGAAATTGCGCGCCTCGGTTACATGGCGCCGCGCTTGCGCGAAGCTGCCAAACTTGCCGGGCCGCAAGGGCGGCAACGCAGCGGCACCGGCGGGCGGGGTGCGGGCGAATCGCACACCGAATTGGACCGGCGCAAGATCCGCGACCGTATCGCCGAATTGCAACAGGAAATTGTTGCGCTGGAAGCCGAACGCAAGATCCAGCGCGCGCGGCGGCAAGAACGCCAGGGGCTCGCCAGCGTCGCTTTGGTCGGTTATACCAATGCCGGTAAATCAACCTTGATGCGGGCGCTCACCGGCAGCGAAGTGCTGGTCGCCAACAAACTTTTTGCCACGCTCGATACTACGGTGCGGGCGCTCCATCCGGAAAGCGTGCCGCGCGTGCTCGTCAGCGACACGGTCGGCTTCATCAAAAACCTGCCGCACGGGCTGGTCGCTTCGTTCAAATCCACGCTGGATGAAGCGCTCGACGCATCCCTGCTGTTGCACGTCATCGATGCCAGCGACCCCGGATTTGAGCGCCAGCTCGAAGTTACCCAGCACGTGCTTGAAGAAATCGGCGCGCATGACGTGCCGCGTATCCGCGTATTCAACAAAATCGACCATGTTGGCGATGCAACAGCGCAAGCCGAATGCGAAACTGCCTTACGCGCTCGTTATCCGGACTGCGTCGTGATGAGCGCGCGCCGTGCTGATGATGTTGCGAGATTGCGCCAGAAAATCGTCGAGTTTTTCCAGCAGAATCTGGTTGAAGCCGAACTTTTTCTGCCTTGGTCGGCACAGCAGCTACGCGGCGCGATCTACACGAATTGCCAGGTGCTGGCGGAGCATTCGGATAATGAAGGCACTTTGTTTCGGGTTCGCAGTGAATCGGCCACCATCGAGAATCTGCGCGAGCAATTTAGCCGCGCATCATGAGTTCAGCGTCTTTTGCAATCCCGTGACAGGAAAGTCACGGATTTTTATGGTCCGGTCGAACCGCTCATTCGCTCAACTTGCTTTCGCGTGCAATGCGCGCGAGATCCAGCAGATTATTGGCGCTGGTCTTTTGCAAGATCATGATCCAAAGGGGAGGGTGAAATGAAATTTTGCGCCTGTTTTTGCATCGGAATCAACCCAGAGTTGACCGCCGTTGTCCTCGATCAACGCGCGGCTAATCGTAAGCCCCATGCCGATACCGGATGGCTTGGTGGTAAAAAAAGGCTCAAATATGCGCTTTGCCATAGTTTGATCAAGACCGGGCCCGCTATCTTGTACTATAACTAACGCAATGCTTTTTTCATTCAAAGTTTGTGCTTTGGTGGTAATTGTCAAAATTGGTGAATCGACGGTCCGCATGGCTTCTACAGCATTCCTGAAGAGATTCACAAGAACTTTTTGCACTTGTGTGCGATTGCATTGAACAGCGGGAAGATTTTTTTCCAAATTCAGTTTTGAACGAAATCTTTCATATCCATCGTTAGAAGCAATATCGAGCGCTTCACGTATGACATCGTTCAAATCTAACGATTCGGCTAACGACTCACCTTATTGTAAAAAAGCAATTAACTCGTGCAAGCTGTGGCCAGCGCGCTGCGCTTGCTCCACACAACCTTCCAGCGCTTTTTTTAGATTCTTCACATTAAGATCATTGCTTTGTAATGCATGGAGTACTACTTCGCTATAAGCAGATATCGCAGTCAGTGGCTGGTTCAGCTCATGCGCAATAGCTGAGGCTGTATGTGCCGCTACTTGTTGTTTGAGGATTTTTTCCGCTTCGTCGCGTTGCATTCCCAGCTTTTTTCGGAGAATTTTCTGCTCCGTCACATCCTGGGCAATGCCTACCAGCCGATTTGCCCCGTCAGCTTCAAAATAGACCCGCCCCACAACGGAAATCCAACGTTCAGTTCCGTCAGCAGGATCAACGACGCGATACTCCGCTTTGTATTCACCGTGGCTGGCGGGATCCATCGCATAATCAATTGCTGCTTGCCGGTCTGCGCGATCATCGGGATGTATCATGGCGACAAATCCTTCATAACTGATGGTCTTCCCGGTATATCCGCCCCAAAACCTGCGCATTTGCTCATCCCAATAAACAATACTTCGCTTGAAGTTATAGTCGAAAATACCAAACCCCGCGGCCTGCTTGGCCAAGCGTAAACGCTCCTCGCTTTCCCGCAATGCGTCTTCGGTCTTCTGACGTTGCCGGGGCACTGTCAGTGTGATTAAAACGTAAAGCTGTTGTTGCAGCTCAACCGGGCTTAAGCTCACGTCTAGCAGCATTTCCTGGCCGGAACGATCGAGTACTATGAGTTCGGTGCCACTGCCCATTGGCAGCTTGACCGGTTTATTGAAAAAAAGTGCTTGATAATGCTGGTACTGTTTCCGGTATCGTGGTGCGATCAGCCTATCAATCGTTAGCCCCTTGAGTTCATTCTCGCTGAAACCGAACAATTGCAGCGCTGCCGGGTTCATTAACACGATACGCCCGGCACTTTCAATTAATACCATCGCATCCGCCACAGCATCAAACAATGCCTTGAAACTTAAGTTTTTTATCGCTTTGGTCACATTATGCTCCGATTGTAGAGCTCAGCTTTTTAGTTGCTGAAGTTTGTGTTCAAAATTTATTTTTCTCTATTAGATTCGATCACATAAGAGTTTACCCTTACGTGCTTACGCGTATGTTGCTATTTCTTATACATAAGTACTATTCCTTCGAAAACAGGATTCTCTGTTCAAACCATCAAAATTAAATAGGGAGAGGAAAAAGGAATGACTAGGAAAAATGCTCGGTGTGCCCGTTGGATGGCTTTAGCCGTTACCGGGTCTCTTTTAGGCAGCAATTATTTATTCGCAGCGGAAGTGGAAAAAGGGGAGACGGAGAAGACAACGAAACCATCCGTTGTCGTTCAAAACAAAGCCGTGCCAGCGAATGGAACCAATGGCGCACCTTTCAGCGCACTGGAATCACCTGGGCGTACACGCTTCGACTTCGATAATCTGACCAAATTGATGGAGGATCACAAAACGCCGCTTGCCGCGATGGCGCCGGATTGGCTCAATGTGGCGATCGAACACCGTACCCGTTACGACGTATACGATCACGGTTTTACCAAGAGTATTCCGGGATTCAATGATCAGATTCATCAACGTACCCGGTTCTTGTTTGAAGTCAAGAACATTATCGATCCGCTGAAGTTTACGCTGGAATTGACCGATATCCGCGCTCCTTTGGCTAACTTCGGGCAAGATCATAACCCGACTATGGCCGATCATTTTGACTTTACCCAACTGCATCTCGGCCTGCACGACAAAAACTTTCTCGGCACGGGCTATGCGGCGAAATTCGAAGTCGGTCGTTTCATGATGGACTTGGGTGAAGCCCGCCTGGTAGGGGGGCACCGTTGGGGTACCTTATCACCCGCGTTTGATGGTTTGCACTTCATGATGGGCAATACCGATCAAAAATGGAGTCTGCGTGTATTTGGCGCCCGTCCGGTACAGCGTGATCCGACATCGTTAAATTGGAACACCCCAGAAACTTACTTCTCCGGCGCTTACGTTACCAATCGCGATCTGCGCTGGGCTCACTTCGACGGTTATTTCTTGCAGTTGAACGAAAGCGATAATCTCAGACAGCGTAACTTATCGACCACCGGTTTCAGGCTGTTCGCCAAGCCGACGAAAGGCAGCATGGATTATGAGATTGAATCCATGTACCAATTCGGCGATACCCGGAACAAGAGCCTATTCGCCCATCGCCATCACGGCGAAGTCGGGTATAGCTTCAATACCTCGATGCCGTTGCGGGCCCTTTATTTATTCGATTTTGCATCGGGAGATCGCGATCCGGATAAGAACTTTGACATTTTGTACGCAAAACGACGGGTCGAGTATGGTCCGACCGGTATGTTCGGGCCGTTCTTCCCGTCCAATCTGATGTCGCCCGTCGGCTTCCGCGCCACGCTCGTTCCCACCCCCACGGTGCGTTTGATGATGTCGCACCGTGCGTACTGGCTAGCGGATAAACGCGGCGCGTTTGTCGGCAGCGGTCTGCAAGATGCGACCGGCGGGGCCGGGGGGTTTCTCGGCCATATGCTCGATGTCAGTTTAGGCTGGGATCCGCAGTGGAGTTACATGAAACGGATGAGCTTCGACTTTGGTTATAGTCATTTATTCAAGGGCGATTACTTTGATAAGGTTCCATTCAGCCCGGGCATGAAGGACACCAATTATGGCTACACCATGGTGACCTTCAAGTTTTAGTGTCGTAAATATTTGAGAAGCAGGCGGCTCCTTAAATAACTTTAAGGAGCCGCCGGTGCACTACTTAGGGAAGCGCTGATTAATTCAACGAACGTGGTGAAGGG
>MSXT01000025.1:7726-38455 GCA_002083595.1 Proteobacteria bacterium ST_bin16
GCTCGTGCAGTCAATTAATCAGTGTTTCCTTAGTGTAATGCTTGTTAGAAATTGCGTCATGGAAGGTGTGTGATCTTTGCGGCGCCGTTTGTCCGGTAGAGCGGCATCATTCGCTCAACTCGCTTTCGCGTGCAATGCGCGCGAGATCCAGCAGATTATTGGCGCCGGTCTTTTGCATGATCTTGGATTTGTGGATTTCCACCGTGCGATAGCTGATACCCAGATAAGAGCCGATTTCCTTATTGGAATGTCCTTGCACCGCGAGAAGCATGACTTCCCGTTCACGCCGGGTGAGCTTTGTCAGGCATGTGGTTATTTCCCGGTTTTGCGTGGCGTCACTCAATCGTTTTTTGGCTTCGGTAAACGCAGCACGCACGCAAATCAAGAGTTTTTCCCGGATCACCGGTTTGGTCAGGAAATCGATCGCGCCGCCTTTGATTGCCCTGACACTCATGGGAATGTCGCCATGCCCGGTCAGAAAAATGACCGGCAGCAAAATCTTCCGCCAAGCCAATTCTTCCTGGAGTTGCAAACCATCCATTCCAGGCATTTTTACGTCAATGATGACACAACCGAAAAAATCCGGACGGTAAGCATTCAGAAAAGTTTTAGCGTTTTCGAAGGATTGCACCCGCATACCGGCCTGTTCGATCATCAATGTGAGGGAATCGCGCACGGCTGCGTCGTCATCTACGATAAAAACGGTGGGTTCGTGCATGATCATGGTCCAAAGGGGAGGGTGAAATGGAATTTTGCGCCTGTTTTTGCATCGGAATCAACCCAGAGTTGACCGCCGTTGTCTTCGATCAACGCACGGCTGATCGAAAGTCCCATGCCGATGCCGGATGGCTTGGTGGTAAAAAAAGGCTCGAATATACGCTTTGCTACCATTTGATCAAATCCCGGGCCGTTATCCTGCACGATCACAACCGCGACATCTTCATCATTGACAGTCTGCACCGTGGTGGTGATTGTCAGAACCGGGAAATCGATGTTGCGCATCGCTTCGATAGCATTTCTGAAGAGATTGACCAGAACTTTTTGTATCTGCGTGCGGTTACACTGGACTGCCGGGAGATTCTGCTGCAAATGCAGTATCGGGTGAAATCTTCCGTAGCCGTCATTGTATACAATGCTCAGCGCGCCATGAATGACATCGGTCAAGTTTGACCGTTCGGTCACCAATTCGCCTTTTTGCAGAAAAGCCAGCAGTTCGTGCAAGCTGCGTCCGGCCCGTTGGGCTTGTTCCACGCAACCTTGCAACGCGCGCTTTAAATTGTCCGTGCTGAAGCTGTCGTTATTCAGTGCATGCAGCACCACTTCGCTGTAAGCGGAGATTGCCGCCAGCGGCTGATTGAGTTCATGCGCGATTGCGGAAGCCGTGCGTGCCGCTACTTGCTGCTTGAGAATATTTTCGGTTTCGTTGCGGTGCACTTGCAGTTTTTTCTGGATGTTTTTCTGTTCTGTGACGTCGCGTGTAACGCCGATCAGGCGGTGCGGGCACCCGGCTTCAAAATATACCCGGCCCCTGGCGGATATCCAGCGTTCAACGCCGTTAATGGGATTGATAATGCGGTATTGCGCTTTGAATTCGCCATTGCTGTTGGGATCCATCGCTTTATCGATAGCCGCTTGCCGTGCCTCACGATCTTCCGGATGTATTGCGGCGACGAATTCTTCGTAACTGACGGTTTTCTCGGAATGCTTGCCCCACAGCTTGCGCATTTGCCGGTCCCAATAAATGATATTGCGCTTGAAGTCGTAGTCAAAAATACCCAAACCGGCTGCTTGCTTGGCCAAACGCAGACGTTCCTCGCTGGAACGCAGCGCATCTTCGGTATCGAGACGCCGGTTGGCGATCGTGAATAGAATCAGGATGAAAAGTTGTTGTCCCGTTTTGATGGGGCTGAGACTGATATCCAGCAATATTTCTTTGCCATCGCGGTTTAATGCGATCAATTCATTGCCAACACTCAAGGAGCGCTTTACCGGCCGGTTCAAGAACAGCCGTTGATAGTAGCGGTACTGTTTGCGATAGCGGGGTGCGATCAGCATTTCGATGGCCAGCCCTTTCATTTCATCCGCGCTGTAACCCAGCAATTGTTGTGCTGTCGGATTCGCCAAGACGATATGTCCCGTGTTTTCAGTCAACAGCATCGCATCCGCCGCTGCATCGAACACTGTCCGGAAATTCAAGCTTTTCACTGCGCTGCTCACATTATTTTCCTGCTGTTGAATTCGAGTGCGTACTGCTGTGAAGCTTACGATAAAAACCTGTAATTTTCTATCAATTTGTTGATATGTAAGGGTTTGCCCTTACGTGTCAGCACGAATATTGCCCCCTGTTTTTCTCTTGTAGGATTTGCCAGGTAGGGAATATGACGCGAGTTTGCCCACCATTCCATTCCGTTTGCATCGTCTAAGTTTGCTGGTGGGCTTTTTTCAATCGTGCGGATTATTGGAGGCATTAACCGCGTTCGGCGGCGTGTTGTTTTCACTACATGATATTAACCCCTTTAACTGTTTGGAGAAACGAAATGAGTAGAAAAATAATAGCTTACGGACTTGTTCTGACTACGCTATCCCTATTGCCTGGCCAAGTATTCGCTGCCGGGCAAGTGCAGGCCGGTTGTAAAGAGAGTGCGGTCAAAGCTAAAACAAGTCCCGATACGACACTTCCCGATGTAACACGTAGAGTCTCCCTCGTTTAATAATTATTCGTATAAGAGGAGTGTAACCATGTCTCTGTCCAGTCTTCTCGTACCGGCGATACTTTTTTTCGCGCTGGGTATGTTTGCTTGCCTCATCAAATCGGATCTGAAATTTCCGCCCGATATGCACAAGATGATTGTGATCTACTTGCTGATCGGTATCGGACTCCATGGCGGTAAAGCGCTTGCCAGTTCTGATATGGGATCTGCGATTCCTGCCGTATGGGCGGCACTTGCGTTTGGTTGCGGGTTGCCCATCGTGGCTTATATTATTTTGCGGGCACTGGGAAAAATCGATCCACTCAATGCCGCCGCCATTTCCGCGCACTATGGTTCGGTCAGCGCAGGAACCTATATGACGGCAGTTGCGTTTTTGGGGGGCATCGGTGTGACGTATGAAGCCTATCCCGTGATTATGCTGGCGATCATGGAGTCGCCCGCGATCATGATCGGTTTGGTGCTGGCCGGTTATTCCCGGAAAGTCTTGGGCGGGGCCACCAAAGCCGACAAAGGAATGTATAAACATCTGATCATCGAAGCCTTCACCAACGGAAGTATTCTGCTGTTGTTCGGTTCGATGGCGATCGGCTGGGTGGTTTCCGATCCGAGCTACAAGAAAATTGAGCCATTCTTTGAACTCATCTTCATGGGTGCGCTGTGTATATTCCTGTGCGATATGGGGATGGAAGCCGGAAAAAGACTATCAGAATTTAAGAGCGTTGGAGTTTTCCTGGTCTGTTTCGGCATTGCGATGCCATTGATCGGTGCGGTATGCGGATTGTTTGTCGGTCACTTCCTCTTGGGGTACTCAATCGGCGGTATCACCCTGGTAACCGTACTCGCAGCCAGCTGCTCCTATATCGCGGTGCCGCCGGCAATGCGTCTTGCGATTCCGGAGGCGAATCCATCGTTTTATCTGACGCTGTCGCTCGGGGTGACTTTCCCATTCAACGTGGTGGTCGGTATTCCTATGTACTATGCGGCTGCCCAGTACTTGCACGAGACTTATTATCCGTGGTGATGGACATTTTCGCCGTTGGTTTGGTTACGCATGATTGAAAGCATATTGAGTATGGGGCAGCGATGCGATGAAGAATCGCTGCCTGCCACGATGCGGAATATTTCAATCAAAAAAGCACCGGCTGGAATGTATCAGTGATTGAAATGACTCAGGATAACCTCAGGAATTGGTCCGGAATGTGCGGAGCCTGAGTACGATATAAACAATTTTGGGAGAGAAATGATGGTGTTAAGACCAGATATTTTAGTGACTATGAAGCGCATCGAGATCGTCATTGATGAAAAGTCGCTGGATGATATGCTGCAGCTGCTGCGGGATGCCGATGTGCGTGGCTACACAGTCATCAAAAGGGCAGGAGGGCTGGGTTCAACTGGTGAGCGCAACCCGGATGATTATGTGCTGGAAGAACATAATGCGGTGATGGTTCTCGCTTGCGAAGAAAGTCAGGCAGAGAAGGTCATCATGACGCTTCAACCGAAACTAAAGGACTTCGGTGGTATGTGCCTGATTTCCGATTGCCAATGGGTGATGGGACCGGCCATTTCATTTTAACCGGATCACTATCACCGCCTGGACAGTAGTCCTTGCGTATCAAACTGAATCCCGGCTGTGATCAGCCGGGATTATTCATGCAAACCTTTTCCTGGAATTGTAAAAAACTGTGCGATCAATCGTGAAAGCGCAGTTCCAGCTGATTGCTGCACTACCTCCGCCGGATGACGCATTTCAAGCGGGCTGCCGCTCTTGTCAACACTATCTTTACTCATACTCGTGCCGGATAACGGTCTTCGTTTTATCGCTATTATGCCCGAGCACCAAACCCTATGGCGTATAAGGGCTTACGCTTAAGTGCTCGCACAGATTTTTCAACCCGTTGTTCCCACGTAATATTCAAAACAGCTGAATAGATTGGATCGCCGTTTTGCTTGAGAAAATTACTGGAGGAGGTATAAAACCATGGCTTGGAAAAATATTATGGTTACGTGCTGGATGGTTTTTTTCATTATTGGGTGTTTTTTATGGAGTCCGCACTTATTCGCAGCGGAAGCGGAAAAAGGGGAGACGGAGATTCAAAGGCGATTACTTTGATAAGATTCCATTAAGCCCGGGCATGAAGGACACAAATTGTGGCTACACCATGGCGACCTTAAAGTTTTAGTGTTGCTTGACGCGGTTTTCCTGTTTTTGTATGGCCCGTTTCCGGATGAGGCGAAATTAGGCGTGATGTTTTGCTATTACAACAAAGAAGATAAACGGTATGATCTAAAGAGGAAGGGTGGTGAAGCAGTTTATCGGCGATCACCCGATATTAGATTCTTACAGGTCTCGGAAACGGAATGGATTACAAAATTTTACTGACGGTTTTCGCTACGGTGTTTATCGCGGAACTGGGTGACAAAACGCAATTGGCCACGATGTTGTTTGCCGCCGACAAGGAAGTCAGCAAGCTGACGGTATTTGTCGGCGCATCGCTGGCGCTCATTGCGACTTCGGCGCTCGGTGTGCTGGCTGGCAGCGTGATTTCCGATTATATCAGCGAAAAACATTTGCACTATATCGCAGGGGTGGGGTTTATTCTGATTGGTGCGTGGACGCTGATTAAGGCCTAAGGAAGCTCTGAAAACTACTACGCTCGGTCATGCCGTGTTGAAATCAGCCTCAAAATGCTCATTTACATTTGTAAACTGCGCCTTTTCGTCCGATTTCGCCTTGCCTGATCGTCGCTCGCTACCTTTTCAGAGCTTCCTCGGGAGGAGATAGAACGCGCGGTGCGTAGCTAACTGTGAATGTTATTTACTTTTCTTTAAACGCAAAGTCACGCAGAGACCGCCAGTTGGATTGTTCTCGATCAGTAGTTCTCCACCGTACACCTGCATGATATCGCGCACAATCGCCAAGCCGATGCCGTGACCAGGGGTGGATTGGTCGGCGCGCACACCACGTTCCAGGATTCTGGCGATTTCATGCGACGGGATGCCGGGGCCGTCGTCCTTGACTTGAATCACTACCTGATTTTCCTGATAATCCGCCTTTAAATGGATGCTGCTGCGGCACCATTTAAAGGCGTTGTCGACCAGATTACCGAGCAGTTCCATTAAATCGCCTTCGTCGATGCGCAGGCCAATGCTGTCATCGATGGCGACGGTTATTGCAGGCTGTTTGTTACGGTAGGCTTTGGTGACAGTGTTAACGATCCGGTCGGCCATCGGGCGTAACAGAATCAATCCCATGCCCGGTGAGCTGCCGGCGGTTGCGGCGCGGCGCAGCTGGTACTGGATCGTGTTGTCCATGCGGTCGATTTGTTCCTGAATTGTTTTGCGCCGGATGGTTTCATCGTCTTCACTATGAATGGCGCCCTGTAGAACGGCAAGCGGTGTCTTGAGGCTGTGCGCCAGGTCGGCGAGGCCGTTGCGGTAGCGTTTTTGCTGTTTGTGCTCATGCGCGATCAGAGAGTTGATGCTGTCGGTCAGCAACTGGAGCTCGCTCGGATAAACGCCTTTCAGCCTTTCCTGTTGACCGGATTCGATCGCGGCAAGCTCTACCGATACCTTGCGCAATGGCTGCAAGCCCCAGCGCAGTACCAGCATTTGCGTGGCTAACAGCAAAACGGCCATGACACCGAGCCAACCCCACAGATCTTCGCGATAACGGTCGATTTGCGCTTCAAACAGCACAGAATCGCTGATGACATTGAAGGTCAGCGGATGATCGCCGGAAGGTGTCTCCCAGGCCACACCATAGCGGTAGATAAAATGCGGTTCGTCGTTAATCGTGATTTGCTCGAATTCTTTTTTGCCTTTTTCCAGCAAAGTAAAGGGAGGAATTTGCTCGTTCAGCGATGAGGTGGAACGCCAGGCGATGGTGTTGCCCGGGCCGATGATGAAGGCATAAGTATCCGAGTTCACATGGCCGAGTTCCGCATCAAATAAGTTAGTCGGCACATTCAGCTCGCCGGAATCTTCCACTTCGGCGTCACCCATCAGCATCAGTACCTTCGCAAACAAGCGGTCTTTGACGCCGACGCGGGCACTGTCATAAAAGGCGCGATCCAGTGTCCAGGCGATGCCGACGATAAAAATCAATAACACCAGCGTTGCGCTGAATAAAATGCGCCGGTTGAGCGACATCATGACGATTTGTTGCACTCCAGCGTGAAGCGATAGCCACGTCCGCGCATGGTTTCGATCGGATTCAAGGTGCCCTCGGGGTCGAGTTTGCGGCGCAGCCTGCCGACCATCACTTCGAGCACGTTACTGTCGCGATCTTCGTCGTGAGGGTAGAGATAATCAGCCAAAGTATGCTTGGATAGCACTTCACCGTGATGACGCACCAGTTCCTCCAGCAGGCGGTATTCAAACGAGGTCAGTTCGATGATCTCTCCATTGACGGTAACGGATTGAGCCGTGACATCGAGCGTGATCGGGCCGCATTTCAGGAGGGTTTGCGGTATGCCGGTAGAGCGGCGCAACAGTGCTTTGACTCGGGCTTGCAGCTCCTCCATCTGGAATGGCTTGGTCAGGTAATCATCCGCGCCCATTTCCAGTCCTTGTACTTTGTCTTGCCAGCTACTACGCGCGGTTAGAATCAGAATCGGCAACAGGCTGCCACGTTCGCGCAATGCTTTGATAATCTCCAAACCGGATTTGCTGGGCAGGCCGATATCGATAATGGCAGCATCGAGCGGGTATTCGATGGCGAGAAACAATCCTTCATCGCCGTTGCTGGATGTGTCGACCATATAACCGGCCGCTTCCAATTGCTGCCGGATCTGGTTTTGTAAGCGGAATTCGTCTTCAATGACCAGGATGCGCATCGTTTACTCCTGCGTACATAATAATTTGCTTGGTTGAACCATGGGATTGCAGTGTGCGTACTAATGAGTTGAAATGACCGTGCCATCCAGCGCATTGATCAGAACCATATGGACTGTGCCTTGGTTACTGAGAATTTTGATGCGGTAAGTATGATCGGTCTGATTGATCGCCAGCACGCGGCCTTTGAAATGCTGTTGCGCGATGGCGATTGCCCGCTGCTCCGTGATGCCGGTAGCCGGATCGTTTTGCGTGGGATGTTCATTGACCACACTATGCCTGCCGGCTGTCGCGGGCGTGAGTGCACTGATCGCTAGCAGCGCAATGATTGAAATTTTCCACCATCTATTCATAAACAACAATCCCATACGTTGGAGGTAGAAATCAGGCTGGCAACAGGTACGGTATTTTCATGCCTGTTACCAGTCACAACGCGCATCAGAAGCGTATCATAAAGTCCATATTTCCGGTATTAATGCCCATCATCATTTGCGGAGGGACAACGTATACCGGCGCTGGGTAGTAATTATAGTTATATTGTGCTGGCGGATAATATCCGCGTGGCTGGCTATAACCATAATTATATCCGCCACCGATGAAATGCTGGTGGTGATGGCGATGCCCGTGGTCATGGTGATGATGATGGTGGCGATGATGACCTCTGCCTGCTTGCGCAAGCGATGGGGCGGCCAAAGTGACAGCTAAACACAAGGCAAGCATAAGACCGGATAATTTTATTTTTCTGGTTTCCATTTTATTCTCCTCTCAGTTGTTAGTTGTTCATGCAAATTGATTGCTGATGGAGCCAATCTACGCCGTTTTGTCTGAATGAAAACTGAATGGAGAAAGTAGCGAGTTGAATGATGTTTGGTTTACTCGGTAATGCTCGTGAGTAGAATATTTGAACATTGTTCGCTGTCTTTTTTCATAACCGCCTTAAAACGGTAAGACGAAATCCAGCGAAAATAAAATTTGATCCTTGTTGCCTGCGAACGGCCGGTAAGCTGAGGTTTTATAGGCATCAACCCGGTCGTAGCGAATATTTGAACGGATATTCAATTTTTTGATGAAATCCCACTGGGATTTAAATGTTCTGGCTATTTTCCAGTTAATACCGGCGGTGAAGTTATAGTAGTCGGCGGGTGCGATCGTTACGCTGTTGATGTTGCTGGCGTAACTGGCGGGTATACCATTGATATTGTTGGTGGCGGCTGCAACGCGGAACGGTGAGGGATTGCGGAAGCCATCTTGATCGCGGAACCATTCGCCGCGTATGCCGACCGATACGTTATCGGTAAGGTCGTGGTATAAATGCGCAATTGCGCTGAACCATTCGGCGTCTTTGACGACATTGTTGTATTTGAGATTATTCAGCAAAACACCGCCGGCATGGCCATGAACATGGTGTAGAACTATCTGAGTCTGCGGTGTGATCTTGTGTTGCAGCACGACATTATAAAAACCCCATATTTCGCTGCTTTGTTCCGAAGTTTTACCATAAGTGCCGGAAAGATGGAATGAAGTCGCTTTATCGTCGCTGCTCCAGGTAAAACCGGTAATGCCGTTCCAATTTTTCAACTGTTTGTCCCAACCTGCGTCCCATCCGCCGTTGGCGCTGCCGGTGAGCGGACCGCCCAGAATCAGCCAATTGGAATTGATTTTGTAATTGAAGAGCACACCGGTGTGCGTGAACGGCTCGCCAATATTTAAAGTATACGCGCGCGTATAGAAGAAATTATCCGGCGCCGGAACGGTTTCGAAGCCGGTTGGTGTATAAAAATGACCGAGCTTGATGTTAAGGCCGTTGCCGATCGGTACATAAGTTTCCAAGAATGCCTGCGGCAAGGCAATACCGTATGTGCGCGTGGAGGTGCAGCATAAATTGAGATCCCAGTTGCTTCTTTTTAAGGGGGCGCCAGTATTGACATCGAAGGCGGGTACACCGAAGGCTTGAGTAAAAATGGCATCGGTGCCGAACATGAAATCAAAGCGTCCGCCGAAATCCCATTTATTGCCTTCCGACACCACGGGGCGGCGCATGAATAGATTCAATTGGTTCAGTTGAAAGCGATTGGCTTGGTCGGCAAAAATGACCGGGCCGTTATAGCCGCCTGATTGACTGGGATTGAATGTAGCGCCGCCATGAATCCAGCCGCCGAATTCCAGTTTTTTATAGGTTAGAAATTTTCTCAGCTCATTAGCGTAGAGATTTTCAGTATCCATGAAAAAAACGGAAAAGTAACAAGCAATGGTTAACAATAACCATTTTGAATATATCGAACGGCCTTGCATTGGGAAAATGTATGTTTAAAAATGTTTTAATCGGTGGCGTGTGATTCCGGAGTCAATCGGAAGCGGTGTTTCTGACACGATGTTCCCATTGCTGCTTCAGCATTGACAAGACTGCGGTTACTCCAATTCAGCGGGCGCACATTATAGCCATAAAGCCCGCATCGATAAATCAGAAATCGGCATAATGAGCCGATGTCACGCAGCCGGATCGATTACTGGCGGCATGCTGCACCGGTTGATGTTAAAGAAAGCGCAACCAGCTTTGAGGATGCCGCCATTTCAAATTGCGGTAGGCGCGGCAGATGGGATACAAAATAATCAGCACCAGCAATGTGATCGCGTAGGTCTGTTCCAGGCTGCCGCGCTCAAACAAAGGTTTCAGTGCCGTCAGCACGGCGAAGTGGGCGAGATAGAAGAATAGCGCGGTTTGCCCGAATACCAGCACAGGGCCGTTGGGGTGGACGGTTTTTTTCCATGACTCCAAGCGCATCAGCAGCGACAGCACGATCGCCATCAGACCCAGTTCCAGCAGTGTGTACGTGAGACTGGGTGGATATTTGCTGACGTGCAGCCAGTGCACCAGAGTGTTGCCTTCCAGGTGCATGAATAGATTGCCATAGCCGTCCAGGCCGCGGATCACCACGAATAGCGTCAATGCAAACCAGCCGCAGGTCATCAGCAGATGTTCCGGTTTCCATGAGTTGGATTGCTTGGTAAGGAGCCGCTCACCGAATACCCAACCGAGCATCATGATGCCGAGCCACGGCAGTGCGGGGTATAACACTGAATACTTTTCACCGAACACCGGGGCAAAGGTGATGGCCAGCCAGAAAGGAACCTCGCCCCCCGGCTGCCACAATGACAGGAGCAGTAATTCGCCACCGGCGACGATCAGAATCGCCAGCCAGAAAACCGTGCCAGCACCGAAGCGTTGCAGATGCACCATCAGCATCATGCTGATGCCGATGGCGTACAGCACTTGCAGCACCGGTTTGCCGCCGATCAGCGAGAACAGCGCGATGTCGAGTAATGCGATGAAGGCGCCGCGTAGCAGCAGTTCGCGGTCAATCGCGGCGATGCTCATGCCTTGTTGTTGCCGCTGGAAATTGCTGATGGCGATCGAGGTACCGGCGAGAAATATAAACGTGGGCGCGCAGATATGAGTGATCCAGCGGGTGAAAAACTGATCGGCTGCGAACTGAGCGCCCGGTTGGTAGAGTAAAACCGAATCGGCGAAAATGCGCTGGCTGTTGAAAAACCACGAGGTATGATCGAGCGCCATCAGAATCATGACGATGCCGCGCAGCCAGTCGATGGCGGCGATGCGTTGCGCGTTTTTATCGAGTGGCATGGTTGCGGATTGGCAGTAATTACAGCAGAACCAGATTGTTCCTGTGAATCAGTTCCGGTTCATCGACATAGCCCAGGATCGCTTCGATTTCACTGCTGGGTTGTTTCAGGATTTTTTGCGTTTCCACGGCGCTGTAGTTGATCAAGCCGCGCGCGATTTCGCGACCTTCTTCGTCCAGACAGGAAACGGTTTCGCCGCGTTCGAATTCACCATTGACGTCAGTCACACCAATCGGCAGCAAGCTTTTGCCGTCATCGATCAGGGCTTTGACCGCGCCTGGGTCAAGCGTAACATAACCGCGCACTTGCAGATAATCGGCGAGCCATTGCTTGCGCGCCGCCAGCACCGGTAATTTGGCGACAAAACGGGTACCGATGGCTTCATCCTGGCTCAGGCGCACCAGCACGTTGTCTTCGTGCCCGGAGGCAACGATTGTGTCCGCGCCGCTGCGTGCCGCGCGTTTGGCCGCGATCACTTTGGTTTGCATGCCGCCGCGGCTGATGGCGCTACCGACACCACCGGCCATTTTTTCCAGCGCCGGATCACCGGCGTGAACTTCGGGTAACAATTTTGCGTTGGGATCCTTGCGTGGATCGCTGGTGTACAAACCGGCCTGATCGGTCAGGATCACGAGCGCGTCGGCTTCCACCAGATTGGTGACCAGTGCCGCGAGCGTGTCGTTATCGCCAAAGCGGATTTCATCGGTGGCGACGGTATCGTTTTCGTTGATGATCGGAATGATGTTCAGTTTGAGCAGCGTGGTTAACGTCGAGCGTGCATTCAGATAGCGTTTGCGGTTCGACAGATCCTCGTGCGTCAGTAGCACTTGCGCGGTTTGCAGACCGTACTGCGAGAAGCTCGATGCATAGGCTTGCGCCAGTCCCATCTGACCGACGGCTGCTGCTGCTTGTAATTCGTACAGCGCGGTCGGGCGGTTTTCCCAGTTGAGGCGCTGCATGCCTTCGGCGATTGCGCCGGAGGAAACCAGGATGATGTCCTTGCCCATTTGCTTGAGCGCGGCGATTTGCGCCGCCCAACCGGCCAGTGCGGTGTGGTCGAGCCCTTTGCCTTGATTGGTGACCAGGCTGCTGCCTACTTTGATGATGATACGGCGTGCTTGCTTTAACATGGATTCGCTAGTTCGTTTTCCGGAATCGGGTTTTCAGGTTGCGGCGGCAGATGCTGTTCCAAGTATTCCATGATGGCGTACGTCAGGAGCTGGCAGCCTTCGCCCGTCAATGCCGAAATGATGAAGTATTTGTCTTGCCATCCCAGTTTTTCCATAAACTGACGGCAGATCTCGTCGCGTTCGTCTTCCGGCATCATGTCGGTTTTGTTCATCACCAGCCAGCGCGGTTTTTGATACAGTGCTTCGTCGTATTTTTTCAGCTCTTCAGCCAGTGCTTGGGCTTCATGCACGAGATCGGTATCTTCATTCGGCGGCATCATGTCGACCACATGCAGCAGCAGCCGGGTGCGTGTCAAATGTTTCAGGAAGCGATGCCCTAGTCCCACACCTTCGGCCGCACCTTCGATCAACCCAGGGATATCGGCCATGACGAAACTGCGGTTCTGGTCGACGCGCACCATGCCGAGGTTCGGTTGTAAGGTGGTGAACGGATAATCGGCTACTTTCGGGCGCGCGGCCGATACTGCGCGGATGAGCGTGGATTTTCCAGCATTCGGCATGCCGAGCAAGCCCACGTCGGCGAGCACCTTGAGCTCCAGTTTCAACTCGAGTTCCTGGCCGGGCTCGCCGAAGGTGAATTGCCGTGGTGCGCGATTGGTGCTGGATTTGAAGTGCAGATTGCCGATACCACCGTTGCCGCCTTTGGCTAGAAGAATTTTTTGCTGGTCATGCACCAGATCGGCGACGACTTCACCGGTATTGATATCCTTAATCAGCGTGCCGACCGGCATGCGTAGGATGATATCTTCTGCGCTTTTCCCATAGCGATCCGAGCCTTGACCGTTTTGGCCATTTTTGGCGCGGTGAATGCGGGCGAAGCGGTAATCGATCAAAGTATTGATGTTACGGTCGGCTACGGCGAATACGCTGCCCCCCCGGCCGCCATCGCCGCCATCGGGCCCGCCTTTGGGGATATATTTCTCGCGCCGGAAGCTGGCGACGCCATCACCGCCTTTGCCTGCCAATACCTGGATAACCGCTTCGTCTATGAACTTCATAAGTAACTGGTTAATGATTCCTTGCTGTTTTTACGGCATCCTGCAAACAAAAAAGCCCCATCGTTTGCGACAGGGCTTTTTAAGTAAATCAGGTGTATTTGTTTTTTTATGCAGGTATTACGCTTGCTACTTTGCGTCGTAATGCACCTTTGATACTGAAATTCACTGTTCCCGTCACTTTGGCAAATAAAGTATGATCTTTACCGATGCCGACATTCTCTCCGGGGTGAACTTGCGTGCCGCGCTGTCTGATGATAATCGATCCGGCTGAGATCAATTCACCGCCGTAGCGTTTAACACCAAGCCGTTTTGAGTGTGAATCGCGTCCGTTTCTGGAACTTCCGCCCGCTTTCTTATGTGCCATTTATTGCTCCTTAAGCCTTAAGCTGAAATACCGGTGATTTGTATTTCAGTATAATTCTGCCGGTGACCTTGATGCTTTTGGTAGTGTTTACGACGGCGCATCTTGAAGATGCGAATTTTGTCGTGACGGCCTTGACCAAGAACCGTCGCACTGACTTTGGCGCCACTGACAAGCGGTGTGCCCACGGATACTTTGTCATCATCAGCCACCATCAATACCTGATCGATAACAAGCTCACTGCCGTTTTCCACTTGCAGTTGCTCCACCTTCAGTTTCTCACCCACTTGAATTCGATACTGTTTACCGCCGGTTTTTATGACCGCATACATATTTAACTCCACGCTTGCCTTTTACAGAACCGCGAATTATACATAAATAGCCTTTGATTGTGGTGGAAAATTTCATGCAATTTATCATTATGCTTGACACTTAGGCATCGTCATTCCTAACATAGCGTTTTCTACAAGGTATTATTGTGTCAATCGAAAATATTAGAAGCTTCATCGCGCAAGACATGGACATCGTTGACGATGTGATCCGCGCAAAATTGCATTCTCATGTCCTTCTGATTCGCCAGGTTAGTGAATATATAATTAATAGCGGAGGTAAGCGGTTACGTCCTGCATTGGTGATTTTATCGGCGGGCGCGTTTGGGTATAAGGGTAAATTTCATTACAATCTCGCAGCGGTTGTCGAGTTTATCCATACCGCAACTTTGCTGCATGATGATGTGGTCGATGAGTCCGAACTGCGGCGCAATAGAGAAACCGCCAATGCACTGTTTGGCAATGCCGCCAGTGTTCTGGTTGGGGATTTTCTTTATTCCAGGGCATTCCAAATGATGGTGGAAGTCGACAACATGCGCGTAATGCAGGTCTTGGCGGACGCCACCAATACGATTGCCGAAGGAGAAGTCCTGCAGCTGCTCAATTGCCGCGATCCGCAAGTGACGGAAGAAAACTATCTGCAAGTCATTCGTTATAAAACTGCCAAATTGTTTGAAGCAGCAAGCCGGTTAGGCGCGATTCTCGGCGGTGCGACGCCGGAAGAAGAAAATGCCATGTCGATTTACGGTATGCATTTGGGCACAGCATTTCAACTCATTGACGACATGCTCGACTATACCGGCAACAATCAAGATATCGGAAAGAATCTAGGTGACGATCTGGCCGAAGGAAAACCGACATTGCCGCTTATTTATGCCATGCGTGTGGGTACCCCGGAACAAGCCGGCATTATCCGCAGAGCAATTGAAAATGGCGGGGAAGAGGGGTTTCAGCCCGTCCTTGATGTGATCCAGAAAACCGCAGCACTGGATTATGCGCGGAAATGCGCCGAGGCTGAAATTGTAACCGCAACGGCTGCGATAGCTTCCTTACCGGATTCGGAAAACAAAAAATGCCTTATGCAATTGGCGGATTTTGCCATTACCCGCAATCATTAAAAAAACATGAGAAATTGTTGTGCTGATTAACCCGTGATCACCCTATGGATTTTGAAGGAAGTGTTTTTTCTCTTCTATCGATCAAGGTTGCTTCAACTACGGTATATGCAACGCAACATTTTTCTGTGTTTCCATTCCTGAGTTTTATCCGTTTTTCCATCAAAATTATTTTGATCTGATCAAATTATTATTTTATATTCCATTGATAGGGAATAAAACCCCGGTTAATCGATCATTTGCCACGGCAAAAAATTGTTATGCTGATCCGGCTATGGCAATTAAATCCGGATTGGCATGTTATCGATGCGCAGCAATGCGAATGTAATACACTCAATAAATCAGATTGATGCCATACAGGAAGTATCAGAAATCAATATGGGCAAATTAATTTTTTACGTACTGATCGCACTGCTGATTTATTGGATAATCAAAAGCCGTCGGCCCAAGCAGGAGGAGCATGAAGATTCACCGGAAGCTGTTGAAGATATGGTGAATTGTGCCCAATGCGGTGTTTATTTGCCGAAAAGTGAAGCTATCCATAGTCATACTAAATACTTTTGTAGCCATGAGCATTGTAACTTGTATATAAATTCTTCAACTTGAGCCGATTTTTGTGTCAACTTCACTATACCCCTCACCCCATAAACATTCATTATTTTGGCCGCTAGAATCCGGCGCAACGGCGGCCGATTATACCGATCAATACTGGCGTTCTCTCTATTATTTCAATTGCTTCCGCTTTGTGATTGGCAGCGGTCTATTGATTGTCTCATGGCAATCCGGATTTGCTAATCTCGGTTCTTATCACTATCAGCTGTTTTTATATACCGGCATTGGCCATGTGTTTTTCAGCGGCATGTTCATGCTGCTGATCCGATTGCGTTTTCCTGGTTTTAACCGGCAACTGGCGATCCAGGTCATCAGCGATATCGCATTTTTCTCGCTGATGCTTTACGCCAGTGGTGGCTTGCAAAGCGGTTTGGGTGTTTTATTGTTGGTATCGCTGGCTGGAGCGGGTCTTATCAGCCGTGGGCGTTTGGCGCTGTTTTTTGCTTCTATTGCGACGATCAGCCTGCTGCTGCAGGAAACCTACTCCTTATGGACGGTTGATCATTACGCTGCGCAATATTCGCAGGCTGGTTTATTGAGCATGGCGTATTTTGCCGTTGCCTGGCTGGCGCATCGATTGGCCAAATATACCTTGGCCAGTGAACAGCTGGCCAAAGAGCGCGGCATCGATCTGGCGAATATGGCGCAAGTCAATCAATTGGTTATTCAAGACTTGCAGGAAGGGGTATTGGTTGTCGATCAGTACGGTTATATCCGGCAGCGTAATGCCTATGCGGAACGATTATTTGATCTGAATTTATCTGCGGATAAAGCGGAACGGCTCAAATTATCCGATTGTATGCCCGAGTTAGCCAGCCGTCTTACCAGCTGGCAGGGTGATAGCAGTATCAGTTTCGATTTGCTGCGCCTAGCCCATAGTAACGCCCTGGTGCGGACGCGTTTTCTTCCAATACAAGCGGATTCCCGCAACGGCGTTGTTATTTTCCTCGAGGATATGGGGCGCATACAGGCGCAGTTACAGCAGTTAAAACTTGCCGCTTTAGGGCGTTTGACCGCTAATATCGCACATGAAATCCGTAATCCGCTATCCGCTATCAATCACGCGGCTGAACTGTTGGAAGAAGAGCAGCTTGAGAGCAATACAGATCCGCGCCTTGTACGCATCATTTGTGATAATACCCGGCGTTTAAACAAGATCGTCCAGGATGTGTTGCAATTAAACCGGCGTAATATTGCAAAGCCTGATTTGATTGATTTACATGAGTTTATGGAAAAATTTCTGGAGGAGTTTTGTCATGCGGAAAGAATGGACAGAAATGTGTTCGTGTTGAGAAATTCCAACCATCACCGGGTAAGTTTTGATCGCGATCACTTGAATCAAGTGCTCTGGAATTTATGCCGCAATGCGTGGAGACACTGCTGCAAACAGGTGGATAGTGTTCGTATCGAGTTATCCGTAGCGGCCAATGAAAATAATGTCTATCTGGATATCGTGGATGATGGTCCGGGTATCGATCCGCAGCAGGTGAAGCAGATTTTTGAACCGTTTTTTACCACGGCTGCCGGAGGTACCGGTCTGGGTTTATATATTGCGCGCGAATTGTGCGAAACTAATCAAGCCTCACTGGATTACATTGAAGGTTCCAGCGGCGGACATTTCCGTATTATTTGCCAAAGTAATCAATCATGTCTGTAGATAGCGAACGATCCGTCAATTCCCATAGAAAAACTGCTTCTCCGCATATTCTGATTGTGGATGACGAGCCCGATATTATCGAGTTGCTTGAATTGACGCTGGCTCGCATGGGAATGGATGTTTCCAGTGCGCAGTGTATTGGTGACGCTAAGCAGTTGCTGCAATCCCGGCAGTTTCAGTTATGTTTGACCGATATGCGTTTGCCGGATGGAGATGGGCTGGAGCTGGTTAAATATATTGCACAGCATTGCGCGGATTTGCCGGTCGCCGTGATCACTGCGCATGGCACCACGGAAAATGCCGTGGCTGCGCTTAAAGCCGGTGCCTTTGATTATTTACCCAAACCGGTTTCGTTAAAACAATTGCGGGATCTGGTCAAGTCGGCATTGAGCCTGCCGCCGATGCAGATTGAATCGGCAGTGCAAGTCAGTCAGCGTGTGTTATTAGGCGAATCCGCGCCGATGCTTCAGCTGCGCGCAACGATTGATAAACTTTCCCGTAGTCAGGCCGCGGTTTATATCAGCGGTGAATCCGGTAGCGGCAAGGAACTTGCGGCCAGAATGATTCATGAGAGGAGCGCGCGTCACACACAGCCTTTTGTCGCCGTCAATTGCGGTGCGATCCCGGAGAATTTGATGGAAAGCGAGTTTTTCGGGTATAAGAAGGGCGCCTTTACCGGTGCGGAAAAAGATCATGACGGTTTCTTTCTGGCAGCGAATGGCGGCACTCTGTTTTTGGATGAAGTCGCCGATTTGCCATTGACGATGCAGGTCAAACTGCTCAGGGTGATACAGGAAAAGCAAGTTAGGAGAATCGGTGAGACACAGGAGAAAAGTGTCGATGTGCGCATCATTAGCGCTACACATAAAAAACTCAACCTGTGCGTCGAGACCGGGCAATTTCGTCAGGATTTGTACTACCGGTTGAATGTGATTGAATTGAATATGCCAGCGCTACGCGAAATGCGCGACGATATTCCGCTGATCGCAGAAGCCGTGCTGGCCAAGCTATGCCGGGAAGCGGGGCGGTCAGCTTGTAGTCTGAAGAAAGACGCGCTGGCACTGCTCAAGAGCTACGATTATCCGGGCAATGTGCGCGAGCTGGAAAATATACTGGAGCGGACACTTGCACTGTGTTTTGACACGGAAATCGGAAAAGAAGATTTACAGTTGCCGCATAAAGCAAAAGAGACTCCGCAAATTGCCATGATTAAGCTCCCCGCCGATCTGGAACAGAATCTGCCGTTGCAGGATTTTCTCGATAGGCTGGAGAGAGATTCCATCGTCAAAGCATTGAATGAAAACCGGTACAACCGCACCAAAGCAGCCAAGATTCTGGGGATTACGGTTCGTTCGCTGCGTTACCGGATGGAGCGTTTAGGATTAAATGACAGAGCGTAGCGGATTAAATCGCCCATCAAGTCTTTTCCTCAATCCAGGAAACACAATTATTATCGCCGCTGTAAGGTGATTATGTATCCGTAGCTTATTCGTTGAATTAATCAGCGCTTCCTTAGGAAATTTACTGATTGGACCAATATCTGAGTTTTCTATCCTTATCAAAGTACAAATAAGTTCCGGTTCCAATGCCAATGAAGTCGGATCCGACAATGATGGAGTCCGCTCCGGGAATATGGTATTCCCAGGTATCTCCGCTCGAGCTTTTGCGGGTTCTATAACACCACTTGCAGGGAGACCCCCAGGAAGCAATCACTTGTTCCTGTGTCATGCCTACGGCAAGCTCCTTAAAATCGATCGCTCTGCGAATTTCTTCCGGCAGGTTGTTGTCTGCTAAAACTTCCTGCCGGATGCGATTGTCTCTTACCGCGCTACATCCACTCAGGATTAGGACTGTTGCAATCACTGTAATAACGAGTCTCTTATTCATAAAGAAAATCATCCATAACTGGATCAAGTGACGGATTGGCAATTTTAGGTTTCATAGTGAAATAAGGAGCGGTTTTTTTATTATATGACGACTACTGTTGAAGTCTTTTTAAATTGAATAATTAACAGTATGATAGTTTAAAAATTTCAAAGGAATATTTTTAATGATGCACATAATATCCAGATTTTCCTTGCTTGTTGTTCTATCATTACTTTTTTCGTTTCAAGCGCATGCGCGTGAAACAATAACTGCCGACGTTTATTTTAACAGGGCCGGCACGAAGATTCTAAGCGGTGTTGCTAATGTGGCTACCGGTTGGATGGAGTTGCCGAAAAATATCTCTTTATGGAACCAAAGAGATCAAAATGCGTTGATTGGTATTACTGAGGGGTTGTTATGGGGCGTTTTTCATACGGTTGGCCGGACAGGCAATGGCGCATTGGATCTTGTGACTTTCTGGTTGCCCACTTATCCGATTCCGGATCCGCTGTTTGTCTGGGATGATTTCTCGAAAGAATCGGAATATCACGGTTGGCGGATGGGCCGGTGATTTTTAACTAACGCACATCGTTCGTTTCAGCTTGGGGAAGAAGCACCACAACACGTATCCGGATTTTTGCGCACACGATTTAGCAAACCGCTTTTCTGGTTTGATCGGATTGAGCGGTGGACTGTGGATATATGTTTACTGATTTAACTGAAAGTACATAGGAAACAAAACGGGAGCTTAAGCTCCCGTTTTGAATTAAATCAAAAACTACCTTACCAATTATTTTCTGCGGCGTGCCGAGAATCCTAGCAGGCCCAAACCAACCAGCAACATAGCGTAGGTTTCTGGTTCTGGAACGGGTGAGACGTACCAAGCAGAATTTGGCGAGAAGCTTGTGCCTTGCACATGTAAAGCCAACTCTCCGTTAATCGGGAGATGCGAGCTGCCTAATCCAAAAGCATCCCATGAAACTGTTTCGCCAGTTTTAAGCTTATCGCTTCCACGGCCAAAATCATATCTAAAATCAAAGCTGCCGCCGGGGCCGCCGCCGGGGTTTTTGCTAACAGTACTCACGCCGCCGCCGGGTACGACTGTTACAGAGCTAGGTGTTAAACCATCTACAGCCATTGCACCAACAAATGCACCAGAGCCAAATGCGCTTAAATTAATGTTGTGAAGAAAGAATGACCAGTGTCCGCCACCCAGATCATTAATATCCAGATCTGCAAGGTGCGCTGTTGCGGGGCCGCCGCCGGATAGCAGGTGCCCAAAATGATAAGTTGCTGCTTGGGCACCACTTCCGATAACAAGAGCGCCCACTGTGATAATGGACATTGCCAGTTTTCTTAACATCATTTTTACTACCTCCCAAAAATTCTTAAATCAGGTCTTGTGTCACTTGTATCCATCTAGCAATCAACACGTCTTCCTGCTGGTGCTAACAATAACCGCAGGAGCAATCGAAAACAATAGATCACTCCTCCTGATTTATTAGGATTCTTGTCCTAAGTAAAATCAATGCTCACTTCATGAGTGTAAGTACGGTAGTAATTTTTGACTAGGGCACAACAGGGAGCGATGCGTTTGTTTGCTATGGATACAAGGCATAGATGCTTGTATCAGCTTTCACAGTCAGTACTTATAAAAACAAAAAAGCACTTAGAATATACATTTCTTAAGTGCTTGATTTGTTTGGTTGCGGGGGCAGGATTTGAACCTACGACCTTCGGGTTATGAGCCCGACGAGCTGCCAGACTGCTCCACCCCGCGTCAGGAGCGGGATTATAGCACAAGCAAACACGAGCAGGTCAATGAACATTGATTACAGTCTTTTTAATTAAGAGAGTTTAATTCAACATTGTGATAAATGATTGTTCCATCGGGTTTGTTTATGCCGCTGCCAGGCAATTTCTTTTTTGATGGCGGTATCAATAATTTGCAGGACATTGCCAACGTTAACAGGTTTGTTTTGCTGTTTAATGGTTCCGGTTAAGCGTGCCTGAGGTAGCTTTCCGCGTTGATAGTAAGACCATATTTCCGCCGCATAGTCGGATTGTGCTAATTCCGGCGCAAAGCGGCTCAAAAATGTCGTGAGGTTATCGATGTCGCGTTTGATCATATAACGCGCTTGGAAATTACTGGCTGCGTTAACAGCCTGGGGTAGATCAATGATTACCGGGCCATGGCTATCGACCAGCACATTGTAAGGCGATAGGTCGCCGTGCACGATCCCGGCGCACAGCATGGTGACAATTTGCTCGATTAAAATTTTGTGATAGGTGCGTGCTTGCTTTGGCGTCAGTATCAGATCATTCAAACGCGGCGCTACATTTCCTCCCGCATCGGTAACCAGCTCCATCAAGAGCACGCCGGAAAAAAAGTTATAGAATTTCGGCACGCGAATACCCGCCATTCCCAAACGGCATAGCATGTCGACTTCGGTGCTTTGCCAGGATTCTTCGCGCGCGCTGCGGCCATAATGGCTGCCATTTTCTATTGCACGGGCGCGGCGGCTGTTTTTAGTCTTGCGCCCTTCGGTGTAGCAGGCGCGTTGATGGAAATTGCATTTGTTGCTTTCTTTGTATACTTTGGCGCAGCGGACTTGTTCGCCGCTGCGCACCATATAAATCATCGCTTCTTTGCCGCTCATGAGCTGGCAAATTACGCTATCAATCAAACCTTCTTCAATCAGCGGTTCTAGTCGTTTGGGTATTCTCATAGGGTTTATGCCGGCGTACGTGATTAAAGTACGCTTGTCATCCTCCTGCCGGGTAATGTAAATAATGTGTTGTCCTTGCCGCGATCATCGGTATCAATCGAATTGGGATAACCACGTTGAACAAATTGTAGGAAGAATGATTTCTTTTTGGAATGTGGCATATTGTCGCGCGGCAAATTGCCACATAACAAATTGCAAAAATGGAATATGGAAAATTTCTTCCAATTCCATCAATTCAATGAAAAAACCAGCGCTACGAGTTCACGCTAAATCGTTTAAAATAGCGCTGGAATACACAGCTTAGCCGCCATATTGCGAAAATTCCGGGCGGCAGCGTCATGGTTATTGCCTTCACCATTCTCTGGGAGAAGTTTATGCAATCCGAAGAAGATTTATTTACCCACCAGGATACGCTGGCGAATTTGCATGAAAATTTCCCGTTGACTGAGAAATTGCGTTTTCTGCATCAAATCATCCGCCAGGATTTTCCCTTTGTCGACCGTTTGGCGATCGCGTTGTTCGACGAAAAAACGGAAATGCTCAAAACGTATACGCACAGTACCGAAGGCAACGATAGTCCGGTGACCACCTACGAGGCGCCGCTGAGTGGTGCGCCATCGTTATTGGCCATCATTGAGCATCGGCGTCCGCGCTTAGTACAGGATCTGAATCTTTTTGCCAAAGGCACGCACGAACACACCAAGCGGGTAGCCGCCACAGGTTATAAATCAAGCTATACCATGCCACTGTATCAAAGCGGCGCTTTTATCGGTTTTTTGTTCTTTAATTCGCTGCAAGAACATCCTTTTGAGCCGAAAGCGCTGCGCCAGATCGATATTTACGGTCATTTGATTGCGCTGATGGTGATCAATGAGCTTTCCGCCATACGCACTTTGCTTGCCGCCGTGCGTGCGGCGCGCAGCATGACGCATTACCGCGATCTTGAAACCGGTTCGCACATCGACCGGACTGCACACTACGCCCGCCTGATCGCACGCGAACTGGCACCGAGTTATGGCATTTCCGATGAGCAGATCGAACATATTTTTTTGTTTTCACCGATGCACGATGTCGGCAAAATCGGCATTCCGGATAACATCCTGCGCAAACCCAGCAGGCTGAACGAAGCGGAATTCGATATCATGAAAACGCATCCGGCGAAGGGTCGCGAGATCATCGATTCCGTGCTGGAAGATTTTGGTTTGGGCGCGTTTGGTCACACCAATATATTGCGCAATATCGCCGAATTTCATCATGAAGCGGTCGACGGCAGTGGTTATCCGAATGGTTTAAAAGGCGAGGAAATTCCGATTGAAGCGCGCATCAGCGCGGTGGCCGATGTTTTCGATGCGCTAACGTCGCGGCGGTCGTACAAAGCACCGTGGAGTAATGAAAAAGCATTCGGTATGCTGCGGCAGATGTCCAATTCCAAACTGGATCAGGATTGTGTCGAAGCGTTGATCAATAATGCCGCGAAAGTGCTGGAAATACAGCAGCGCTTTCGCGATATCGATTTGATGTAGAGATAAAAACCGGAGAAATTTAAGTGCTGGAACCGTCGCGTTTGATCCAGTGCTGAACCACCAGGCTTCCCACCAGATCACCCTCAACATTCACCATGGTGCGGAAAGTATCGAGTATCCGGTCAATCGGCAGCAATATGGCGATGGCTTCAGCCGGTAAGCCAACCGATTGCAGTACCATCACCATCGTGACCATGCCGGCGCTGGGGATGCCCGGCGCGCCCATCGCCGCGAGCATCGCGGTGACGAATACGATCATCTGTTGCATCAAACTGAGTTCAACCCCCACCAGATTGGCGATGAATAAAGCGGCAACCGCTTCGTACAGCGCCGTGCCATCCATATTGACGGTGGCGCCCAGCGGGATGACAAAACCCGCGACATCGCGCTTGACATGCAAATGCTGCTCGGCGCAGCGCAACGTAACCGGTAATGTTGCTGCGCTTGAACTGGTGGCAAAAGCGGTGATCAACGCTTCACGCCCGCCCAGCCAGAATTTATACGGTGTGACACCAGTCATCGCATACAGAATCAAAGGCAACACCACCACACCGTGCAACAGCGTAGTGCCTAACACGACCGCCACAAACTTGAGCATCACCATAATCAGACCGGTATCCTGCGTGGCGACCAGCTGAAGCACCAATGCCATGATACCGAATGGCGCCAGACGCATGATCCAACCCACCAGCATCATGATCAATTCCAGAAATTCCTGCATCAACGTCAGGATATTGCGGTAGCGTTCACCGCCCACCACCAGCGCGATACCCAGCAATAAAGCAAATATCACCACCGCCAGCACGTTACCTTGCGCCAGCGCCGCGATCGGGTTTTGGAACAGCGAATGGAGGAAATGCGCAAAGAAATCGGGCAGCGACATCTGAGTAGCCTGAAAACCTTGCATTGCATCCTGAAACATCGCGATCTGCAATTCACTGCCAGGCCTGAAAATATTGGCAACAGCCAATCCAAGCACGACCGCGAACGCCATGGTCGACATAAAGAAAATCAGCGTAACTTGCCAGACGCGATTCATTTGCTGGTGCGAGCGCAGATTGGCGACACCGACCACAATCGACGTGAAAACCAGCGGGATCAGCACCATGCGCAATAAATCGGTAAACAAGGTGCCGGTCAGTTTTGCGGCATACAACCCGCCTTGGTTGATTTCGGATTCCTGACCCAGCATCGAGAACCATAAACCGAGCAGAACGCCCGATAGCGCGCCGAGCAAAATCTGATTATTGAGCGATAACTTGTTCACAGACGGTTTACACCCAATCCTTGCCGATCAAAAAGTCTGAGTACAGTTTGCCTTCCGGGGTGTCGGCTGCCGGTTTCCAGTCGTAGCGCCATTTCACAATCGGTGGCAATGACATCAAAATCGATTCGGTGCGTCCGCCCGTTTGCAGCCCGAACAACGTGCCGCGATCCCATACCAGGTTGAATTCCACATAGCGGCCGCGCCGGTACGCCTGGAAATCGCGTTCGCGTTCACCGTACGGTGTGTCCTTGCGGCGTTCCAGAATAGGGCGGTACGCGTTGAGAAAGTTCTCGCCGACGTTGCGCGTGAGTTTAAAACAGGTATCAAAATCAGGTTGATTCAAATCATCGAAGAAAACGCCGCCGATACCCCGCGGTTCTTTACGGTGCTTTAAGAAGAAATAGTCGTCGCACCATTTTTTCAGGCGCGGATAAATATCACCGCCAAACGGTTGCAATGCATCCTTGCAGGTTTGATGAAAGTGGATCGCATCTTCCGCGTAGCCGTAATACGGCGTCAGATCCATGCCGCCGCCGAACCACCACACCGGCTCCGCACCTTCCTTGCGCGCCTCGAAAAACCGCACATTCATATGCACCGTCGGCGCATACGGATTACGTGGATGCAGCACCAGCGAGACCCCCATCGCTTCAAACGAACGCCCGGCCAATTCCGGGCGAGCCGCGGTAGCCGATGCAGGCAATCCCGCGCCATATACATGGGAAAAATTAACGCCGCCGCGCTCCAGCACATTGCCTTCTTCGATCACACTACTCATGCCGCCGCCGCCTTCCGGACGATCCCATTGATCGCGCTTGAATGGCTTGCCATCGACCTGCTCAATTCCTTTGACGATACTGTCCTGCAAACTGATAAGAAACTCTTTCACTTGGGGTGTGTTCATGCAAACTCCTGGTTCTAATGTTATGAAAGTGGCTCAAAACGCGCCCATGCCGGACAATAACCGCATTTTAGCGCAGGTATAGCATGTGGATGGTATTTCATTGTTGACGCGCCTCAAGTTTGCACCTGATTGTTATCCTCGGCGGGTGGTCAGCAAATTGCCAAAAAGCAGGGGTACGTATGATAGACTCGCACAATCTTTTTTTAATACCCAAATAGCATCGTATGTCTGGCAATACACTTGGCACGCTTTTTACCGTCACTTCGTTTGGCGAATCGCACGGTCCCGCAATCGGCTGCATTGTCGACGGTTGTCCGCCGGGATTAGCCATCAGCACCGAAGAGATTCAGCTTGAACTGGACCGGCGCAAACCCGGCACGTCGCGGCACGTCACGCAGCGGCGCGAATCCGATACCGTTGAGATTCTATCCGGCGTGTTTGAAGGGCAAACCACCGGCACTCCGATTGCTTTGCTGATTCGCAATGAAGATCAGCGCAGCAAGGATTACAGCAAAATCATGGATACGTTCCGTCCCGGTCATGCGGATTACACCTACTGGCAAAAATACGGCATCCGCGATTACCGCGGCGGCGGACGCGCATCGGCGCGGGAAACGGCCGTCCGGGTTGCGGCCGGAGCGATTGCGAAGAAATGGCTGCATGAAAAATATGGCATTATCATTCGCGGCTTCATGGCGCAACTGGGTCCCATTCAGATTCCTTTTAAGCAATGGGATGATGTCCAGAAAAACCCGTTTTTCGTCGCTGACAGCAGCTATACTGATCAACTGGAAACATTCATGGATCAATTGCGCAAGTCCGGCGATTCGGTCGGCGCAAAAATCAGTGCAGTAGCGCAGGGCGTTCCGGTCGGCTGGGGTGAACCGGTTTATGACCGGCTCGATGCCGAAATCGCTTACGCCATGATGAACATCAACGCGGTGAAAGGTGTGGAAATCGGTGCCGGATTCGCCAGCGTGACGCAGAAAGGCACGGAGCATTCCGACGAAATGACGCCGGATGGTTTCTTGAGCAACAACGCAGGCGGCATTTTAGGCGGCATATCGACCGGGCAAGATATCGTCGTCCATGTCGCCATCAAACCGACTTCCAGCATCCGCCTCGGGCGGCGCTCGATTGATAAAGACGGCAACCCGGCTATCGTCGAAACGCATGGACGGCACGATCCCTGTGTTGGCATCCGCGCCACGCCGATTGTCGAAGCCATGCTCGCTTTGGTATTGATGGATCACGCTTTGCGGCATCGCGCGCAAAATGCCGATGTGAATTGTAAAACACCGAAAATTCCCGGCAGTGTGAATGGCGCAGCAAGCGCTGCACCGGCAGTACAAGCGCCGTTTAAGGAAGATCCGGAACCGGAAGAAGATATGTAGCGGAAAACGCGCCCAGATGCAGTTTAATCTTGACAAGACCGGCCAAATACACGATCATCGCCCCCGCAAAAAGTAATTGTGATGATTGATAGAAAATCGGCTTGGCCGATTACAGTTTGAAGGCATCGAATACAGCAGCAAAAACATAAGTTCGAATCCCGTGATTGCTTCAATCTGATATAATCTCCCGGTTGCTGAAACAAGCTGGAAGTAATTAGATTGCACAAAGCGCCCGTAGCTCAGTTGGATAGAGTACTTGGCTACGAACCAAGGGGTCGTGGGTTCGAATCCTGCCGGGCGCGCCATTCATTTCATCGAATATCTATTACAACTGCCAGTAAATGGATTTGTCCGTTTACTGCCGCTTTCCAAATGGCCAAGTAGCTCAGTTGGTAGAGCAGAGGATTGAAAATCCTTGTGTCGGCGGTTCAATTCCGCCTCTCGGCAAATTTTTAAATTCAAATCCGAAGCCGTTGTCAAAGCTGCCGCTGTCAAAACCGCCGTCATAAAAGCTGTCTTTATCAATGCTGATGGAAAACTCAAACCGCTCAAAAGACTCGAACAGCCGTCTTTTCCTTTCGAGTTTGCTCTGTCTATTAGTCAGCCTTGTCTTTGCCAGTGGTTGCGCAGCTAAACCTGATTTGGAGCAATCCGGGGAAGGGGAAAAAGCCTTTCTGGTCAAACCTTACTTGCAACTGGGGCATGAAGCGGGAGGCTACACGGTTTGCTGGTTCTGCCGGGAAAAAAGCGATCTAAAGGTAAGCTACAAAACGGCCGGTGAAAAGAAATTCAGACCGGCTGAAAGTCTCAGTGTCAGGGAGATTACCCTGCCCACATTGAAACCTTGTTTTCGCTATAGCGCTCGCCTGACTCAATTGAAAGAGGGTGAAGGGTTTTCCTATACAGTCGAGAAAGAGGGCAAGCCTCTTTTTCAAGCCGAGGGCAAAGTCTATCGAGCTCAGGTCTCAGAACCGGGGGAAGCGAAAGCCAGGAGCAAGAAATCCAACAGCGGCAAGCATCCGAGCGAAAGAACAAGCACCAGGATTGCCGTCTTTGGTGATTGCGGCGCCGGTTCTGAAGGACAACGGCAGGTAGCGAAAGCCTGCCAGAAGGAAAACCCCGACCTGGTGGTAATTCCTGGAGATGTCACCTACCAGCGCGGTCTTTTCAGCGAATATCTGACAAACTTTTTCCCCTATTACAACAGCGATGAAGTGAAGCAAGGCGCCTCCATGATGCGCTCCATTCCCTTTGTGCCTGTCCTGGGTAATCATGACATTGCCTTATCAGGACGGGGCACCGATCTTGATCGCTTCCCCGACGCCCTGGCTTATTTTATCTTCTGGCAGGTTCCGTTGAATGGCTTTGACAGCACTACCGGTGGTAGCAACACCCCGGCCTTGAAGGGCGACATAAATCGCCAGAAACTGTTTACCAAATCCGCCCAGGATGCCTTTCCTGTCATGGCCAACTTCTCTTTCAATTTCGGCAACAGTCATTGGACCGTACTGGACGGCAACTATTACATGAACTGGTCGGACGANNAGAGCCTGGTTGAAGAACGACCTGAAGTCGGTGAAGCCGGGCATGTGGAAGTTCGTTACCTTTCACCAGCCGGCTTTCAGCATCGACGCCCCCCATGGCAAAGAGCAGCGCATGCGACTGATTACGGACATCCTCCAGGACTACGGGGTGGATCTAGTGCTATGCGGCCACTCCCACTGCTACGAGAGAACGCGTCCACTCACTTTTGGACCGCCGGCCGGAAAAACGCAACTAACCATGAACGCCGATGGTACCGTGGACGGCTCCATGAAACTGGATCTGGACTTCGACGGCGCCCGCACTACCACCCCGAAGGGCCTGATTCATATTGTCACCGGAGCCGGCGGAGCCAATCTCTACAAGAAAGATCTGGGCTATCACCCCACAGCCGGCAACGACTACATGTTGCACTTTATGGCGGACAAGCATTCCTTCACCAGCCTGGAAATAGGTGAACATACCTTAAACGTGAAGCAGATAGCCGGTACGGGCGAAGTCATCGACCAATTCAAGTTGAGCAAATGAGCGAAGTTTCCCATAGCATTGCCGGCAACTGGTTCGGCAAATACGGTTATGAAGACGAGACGGAAGGGGCCACCTTCGAGGCTGTATTTCTGGAGAGCCGGGGCTATATTGAAGGCAGCATGCTAGATGATTGCGCCCTGGGCGAGGCCTTTGTTTCCGGCACATTCGTCTATCCCACCATTAGTTTCACCAAGAAGTATCGCAATGCCCGTCTGGAAACCATTGAATACCGGGGCGCCATGAGCGAAGACGGGCAGTCTCTTTTGGGGGTCTGGTGGATCAAGGCGGAACTGCCGGGACACCTGGACACTCGCGGCACCTGGACAGCCTTCCGCGAAGGTTCCGAGGGAGCCTTACCCATTCGCGACCTCAGGCTGGAGCTTGTGGCAGCCGGCGGCAAATAAAGTAGAATAAGCGAGTTCGCTCGTAAGCTAAGTGCCCAGGTAGATGCCGGATTGAAGGCAGCCCTGGCCAGAAGAAGGTAAAGTAAGTGCTGGAAGTCGCAAAAATATCCGTCCTCGCCCTGGCAATCATCGTCTTTGCCGGCGGCATCATGGGCTTTGTCAAGGCCAAGAGCAAAGCTTCCCTTATCTCCGGCGTCATAAGCGGCATAGCCCTGGCCGTCTGTTTCGCAATTTCCCTGAGTGAAATCAGGCAGGGTCTGATGGGCGCCCTCGTGGTGTCTGGGCTCCTGACCGTGGTCTTTATAATTCGCTATGTCAAAACAAAAAAGCTAATGCCGGCAGGGTTGATGCTTCTCTGTTGCATAGGTTCACTGGGGCTTTTGTCCAAAGCACTCTTTGATCAAAACTGAGTACCAGGAAACGTTGCCGGTTTTCGAAAGCGGCGCCAGTGTCAGAAAGTATGCAAATTCTAACGGGTCAAGAATATGAAACTTGTCCATAAAGGCATAGCACTGGCCCTGATTCCTTTACTCTTTGAACTTTCTTTGATTGCCACCCTGGCCTGGCAGTTGAACACCCTGGAGAAAGAGCGGCAACTGGCCGGCCGGGGGCGAGACATGATCTCGCTTTTGACAAACTGGTCTCGCTCAATGGCTGACGCGGCAATCTATCTGATTGTCTCCCGCTATCACGAAAGTCCCGGCGAAGAGAAACGTTTCAAGGACACTCTCAAAGCCATGGAGCAACAGGCAAAGGCTCTTGCCGATAGCGCGGAAGCCCTGCCCGAGCTGAAAGCCGACATAGCAGCCCTGAAAGCCCGCAGCGATAAGTTAGCGGTCCAACTGTCTTACCAACTTAGACCGGGCGACAGTCTGGGTGGAAATACAATTTTTTCAAGCAATCTGGATATGCGTAATCAACTGGAACCCCAGATAGTTCAATTTATCAGAGATTGCGATCGCCTATCAAACCGAGTGAAAACACTGACCCATGCGGAAAACCCGGTCAGTCTGGAAAATATCTGGCAATGGATGGCGGCAAACGGCATAGGTAGTTTGCTTATCAGCTTGGTCATGGTCTGGTTTTTCTTCGGCAGTGTTGCCAGACGAATACTCAAAATAACT
>MSXT01000026.1:0-24054 GCA_002083595.1 Proteobacteria bacterium ST_bin16
GTCACCTCATCACTGTCAAGGGATTTTAGCTGACATGGTAGCGTAGGAATAATTGGTATTATCTTACTCACTGGTTTTGATTCAGAAAATCAAATTGCACCGCTTGATTCAATCACAACTTAGCGGTGCATATCACATCCGTTCCACCAATAAAAAGCCCAGTCAGTTTACGCTTAAGCTTCCGATGCCTTTTTGCGGCGCACAAAATAGAATGCAGCGCCACCACCAGCAACTAGGACTAATACAGCAATTTCCATCACGCCAAGACCGCCGCCATGACCGCCATGACCGCCACCTTTACCAACACCTAATGGAATTTTAACAACTGTTTTGACATTGCCTGCGTCGTCTTTTCTTTCCAATTGTACTGCGTACTGACCTACTTCCTGAATATTGGCAGCTACCACAATAATTCCGGAGTTATGCTTTTGAGCAGGCATATAGACAAGACCATGTTCTGCAGCAGCATGTCCTGCGTGCTCATCATGATTCATTCCTTCGTGCCCTGCATGATCACCAGCATCCGCTGCTTTTTGCTCCGCCGGTGCGGCTGGCTTGGCACCATGGCCTTCATGTCCATCTTTAATTAAGCGAACTGCCAAAGGAATTTCCCGTGCTTCATGCGGTAATTCAATGGTCAAATTCACCTTGCCGGTATTTGGCAGATTCTCGCAGAATGAATGCATCGGTGGTATGCCGCCTTCCGGTACTTCATATGCACTGAATGTTACCGGGAATTCGCCGGTTTTGATCGTACAACCGCCAGCATCGTGATGACCTTCGTGAGCGAGCATTAACTGCGCATACGATGGTAGCGCTATAAAAGATGCCAATACCGCGCCACCAAATTTTGCTACCCAACTACTTTTAGAAACTACCTTCATATCTTCTCCAATTGATTATCTATATGCCTGTTACTCATTTATGTATGCCCAGAAATTTCGCCCGAACAACTTAGCCAAGGATTGTATAACAAAAAATTTAGAATATTAATCGAAATGAAAACTTTTCGCCGCTCAACTGCCGGATAACCGCTCATCCAGAAGCTCGATCCAGTGTTTGACTGATAATGCGGTGCCGGTCTGCAAATGCATTAAACAACCGATATTCGCAGTGGCTATCTGATCAGGCTTACCCGATTCCAGTGCTGTCACTTTATTTTTCAGCAACTGCTGCGAAAGTTCGGGTTGCAGGATTGAATACGTACCCGCCGAGCCACAACACAGATGCGCATTGGGCACAGTAGTCAAATCAAAACCGGCGCTGTGCAGAATTTTCTCGACCACGCCGCGAATCTGCATGCCATGCTGTAGCGTACAGGGAGAATGAAACGACAATTTAATCTTTCCACCATGGGTTCGCTGCTGAGCAAGCAATTGCTCAATCTTATCCAATTCTGCATGAACGATTTCGCCAATATCCTTGGCGAGCACCGAAACCTTAGCGGCTTTCCCGGCATAGACCGGATCATGCTGCAAAAAATGTCCGTACTCTTTCACCGTCACGCCGCAGCCGCTGGCAGTGACCACAATCGCATCAACTTCACCCTGCTCCACCCATGGCCACCAGGCATCGATATTGCGGCGCATGTAATCGAGTCCGTCCTGCTGCGCATTCAGATGGAAAGCCACGGCCCCGCAGCACCCAGCATTTTCCGCCTTCATTAACGAAATGCCCAGATGATCCAGCACGCGCGCGGTAGCGGCGTTAATGTTAGGTGCCAATGACGGTTGCACACATCCATCCAGCACCAGCATTTTCCGGGTATGACGCGTTTCAGGCCAGGCTTCGGCAGAACTAATTTTAGGTGGAATTTTTCTTTTTAAACTCTGTGGCAAAAACGGCCGCACAAGCTGACCTGCCTTAAACAAGGTGTTAAATACCCAAGCATTGGGCAACACTTTACGCAACGTAAAACGCAACACTTCCGATTGCGTATCGCGCTTCACTTGTTGTTCAACCATAGCGCGGCCGATATCGACCAAAGCGCCATAGCGCACACCAGACGGGCACGTCGTCTCGCACGCGCGACACGTCAGACAACGATCCAGATGCAATTGGGTTTTTTGCGTAACCGGTTGCCCTTCGAGCATTTGTTTCATCAAATAAATACGCCCGCGCGGACTATCCAGCTCATCACCCAGAATCTGATACGTCGGACAAGTCGCCAAGCAGAAACCGCAATGCACGCAACTGCGCAAAATGGCATCGGCTTCCTGGCCTTGCGGGGAATTTTTTATAAAATCAGCGAGCTTGGTTTGCATTTAAATCTCAGAATAAAGCCGACCGGGATTAAAAGTTCCCGCCGGATCAAATTTTTCTTTTAAAGTGCGATGAATTTTCATCAGCGCAGGCGGCAACGGATGAAACACCGCGGTGCGTGCCGCGTCGGCGCGAAACAAAGTGGCATGCCCGCCCGCTTCTTCAGCCGCGCGGCGAATGACTTCAGTTACATCGCCGCCGGTGGCGCATAGCCAGCGTAAAGCGCCATTCCATTCCAGCAACTGCTTCCCCGGCAACAACAAAGGCGGTGTTGTCGATTTGATCGATAAACGCCACAGCGGTTTGTCCGGCTGAAAAAAACCGTGCGTATGTTCACGCACCGATTGCCAAAAAATTTTATCATCCGCCAACGTTTCTCCGCTCAATTTCACTTGTGCCGCGCGCACCGCCGGTTCGGCTCCGGAGAGTCTGATAAACAGCTGGCCATCGGTGTAACAAGTCGCGGAAACCGGCAACGGCTTACCCGCCCATTGATTCATCTTTTCAATCGCAGCCGCTTCATCCATAGCCATGCATAGCGTCGTTTCAATGGCCGGTTTAGGTAAAACTTTCAGCGAAACTTCGAGCAATACGCCGAGCGTTCCCATCGATCCCGCCATCAACCGGGAAACATCGTAACCGGCGACATTTTTCATTACCTGCCCGCCAAAATGCAGATCCTCACCTTTTCCGTCGAGCATGCGCACACCCAGCACGAAATCGCGCACACTGCCAGCAGCCACACGGCGCGGACCGGATAAACCGGCGGCAACGCAGCCGCCCAAGGTAGCCGCCGCACCGAAATACGGCGGTTCGAATGCCAGCATCTGGCCATGCTGATCAAGCTCGGCTTCTAAATCGGCCAACCGCGTCCCGGCACGTGCGGTAATCACCAGCTCGGTCGGCTCGTAATCTACGATGCCGTTGTAATCGCTCATATCCAGCAAGGCGCTGTTTTGTTCTCCAGCGCGATTACCGTAAAAATCCTTGGTGCCGCCGCCGCGTATTTGTAGTGGGGTTTTAGATTCAGCCGCAGTGCGAATAACTGCCTGGTATTGATCAATCGTGGTCTGCATGGCATTCAAAAACGCGGCAAATCGGCAAATTTTTGCTCACCGCGATGCACATGCATCGCCCCCAGCTCCGCGCAACGGTGTAATTCAGGCACAGCCTTGCCCGGATTGAGCAAACCCGCAGGATCGAACGCCGCTTTCACGGCATGGAACATGGCCAGTTCTCCGGCTCCGAATTGTGAACACATCTGATTGATTTTTTCCATCCCCACGCCATGCTCTCCGGTGATCGTGCCACCGGCATGAATGCACATTTCCAATATCTTGCCGCCGAATTCCTCGGTTCTTTCCAACTCGCCCGGTTTGTTCGCATCGTACAAAATCAGCGGATGCAAATTGCCGTCCCCGGCATGAAACACATTCATGCAGCGCAATCCATATTCTTGTGAAAGTTCTTCAATGCCGCGCAGCACATCGGCCAGACGCTTACGCGGAATGGTGCCGTCCATGCAGTAATAATCCGGCGAAACCCGGCCCGCCGCAGGAAACGCCGCTTTACGCCCGGCCCAGAACTTAAGCCGCTCGGCTTCATTATTCGACGTACTGATGTTGGTCGCGCCGCTTTGCTGCATGATGGCATAAATCCGCCGGATTTCATCCGCCACTTCCTCGGTGCTGCCATCCGATTCGCACAACAGAATCGCCTCGGCATTCAGATCGTAACCGGCATGCAGAAACTCTTCCACCGCATGAATCGTAATCTTATCCATCATTTCCATACCGGCGGGAATAATGCCCGCACCGATGACATTCGCCACCGCACTGCCCGCTTTCTGCACATCGTCGAACGCCGCCATCACCAATTGCGCTTTTTCCGGTTTGGGAATCAGTTTGACGGTGATCTCCGTGACGATACCCAGCATGCCCTCGGAACCGGTCATCAAGGCCAGCAAATCATAACCCACGCTATCCAGACTATCGCCGCCGATTTCCAGACACTCGCCGTCGATAGTCAGCACCCGCAATTTAAGAATATTGTGTACGGTCAGGCCGTATTTCAGGCAATGCACACCGCCGGAATTTTCCGCGACGTTGCCACCAATCGAGCAAGCAATTTGCGACGAAGGATCGGGCGCGTAATACAAACCAAACGGCGCCGCCGCTTCGCTGATCGCCAGATTGCGCACGCCGGGCTGCACGCGCGCGGTACGTGCCAACGGATCGATGGCGATAATCTGCTTCAGTTTCGCCAGTGACAGCAAAACACCTTGCGCGTGCGGCAATGCGCCGCCCGATAAGCCGGTGCCCGCGCCGCGCGCCACTACGGGCGTTTGAGTCGCGTAGCAAAGCTGCAAAACTTTGACGATCTGTTCTTCCGTTTGCGGCAAGACAACGATCATTGGCAATTGCCGGTAAGCGGACAAACCGTCGCATTCGTACGGTTTCAAATCCTCGGCTTCATACAACACCGCGTCGGGCGGCAAAAAAGACCGTAGTTGGTTAACAAGTTCTTGAGCAGACATGCGATTATTCTGAGTGTTTTTTAATTTCGTGGTTGGCCAGTTTTTCCAGCATCTTAACAATGGCGGAATTATCCCATGTTGCGCCGCCGTGCGCGAGACAAGCGGAAAACAATTCGCGCACTGCCGCTGTAGTCGGCAGACTCACGCCCAATTCGGCGGCGCTCTGCAACGCGATATTCAAATCCTTGTGATGCAATTCGATGCGGAAACCTGGGTCGAAACGCCGTTCGATCATGCGCTGCCCGTGCACTTCCAGCGCCTTCGACGCGGCAAATCCGCCCAACAACGCTTGCCGCACCTTGGCTGGATCGACACCGGCCTTGGACGCGAACAGCAACGCCTCGGCCACCGCTTCAATCGCTGACGACACCACGATCTGATTGGCGACTTTGCACACCTGCCCGGCGCCGACGTCGCCGATATGCGTCACCGTTTTGCCCATCAATGCCAGCACCGGTTTGATGGTTTCAAACACCGCCGCGCTCGCGCCCACCATGATCGTCAACGTGGCATTCTGCGCCCCCACATCGCCGCCGGAAACCGGCGCATCGGCATAATCATGCCCGAGTACATTCAGCCGCATGGCAAATTCGCGCGTCGCCAGCGGCGAAATCGAACTCATATCGACGATGATTCGCCTCCGGTCAGGATCGCTTTGCAATCCCTCGGTCACGCCATCCTCGCCAAATAGCACCTTCTCCACATCCGGCGTATCCGGCAGCATGGTGATAACGATATCCGCATGCTGCGCAACCTTCTTGGGTGACGATAACGCGCTGCCGCCCAGCTCGACCAAGTCGGCAGGCACGCCGCTGCGCGAATGCAAAAACAAGCGATGCCCGCCTTTGATCAAATGCCCAGCCATGGGCTTGCCCATGATGCCGAGACCGATGAAACCGATAGTGGTCATAAATTTAATTTTTTATTTAAGAAATTCCGCATGATGGCGGATGACGCTTCGCTCATCCACCCTACAAATCTACAAATCCAACCAAAAATCAAACCCGCAGAAGCTGCGCCCCTGTACCCCGCGAATATCAAAGATCAAAAAGCCCTGGCGATACGAAAACCCACGAAGATGCCGGCCCCACCGGTGTCGACCCTGTCACGGCCAGCCGACCGCAAGCCCTGTGGAGTGTTGATCCACGAACCGCCGCGAACCACCCGGCGGCCGCAATCGCCGCCGTCCTTGCCCAACCAAGCCGAGCCATCTCCCGGCGTATTGTTGTAATTATCGTGCCAGCAATCCTGTGTCCATTCCCACACGTTGCCGGCGGTATCGTGCAGCCCGAATGCATTGGCTTTGAACGAACCCGCCGGGGCGGTTTGCCGGTTATCCCACTGGCTACCGCATCCATCGCAATTGGCATTATTCCTTCCAGCCCCATCACCCCACCAATACCGGGTTTGTGTGCCAGCACGCGCGGCATATTCCCACTCGTCTTCGGTTGGTAAGCGATATTTTTTACCAGTTTGGTCCGACAACCACTTTGCATACGCTTGCGCGTCGTCGAATGACACATTGATCACCGGCCGCCTGCCGCGTCCCCAGCCGCTATCATCCGGCAATTTGCACTTAGTTGCATTGGCAAAGACATCGTATTCGTCAAACGTCACTGCGTATTTACCGATTTCAAACGAGTAACCTATGGTAACCTCATGCTGTGGGCCTTCAGTTTTCCACCGGCCCAATTCGTCTTCATGAGAACCCATCAAGAATTTTCCAGGTGAAATGCGCACCATTTCGGGCTCGAAAGGTAATCTTGTTTCATCCGGTTGTTCAAACCGGGAAGCACCAGGTGATTCCAAGGCTGTTTTTGTACTCAGTGCTTTTTCCAATACCTGGATGAGCTTATCGACATCTGGATGAAACCGTTGATCACTGATCTCATGCGCTTGCCGTCGCGCCAATGACGTCAAGCATTCGGGTAGTTGCGATGAATTAGGCGCATATGCACGACCTACCAGCAGCGGAATCACGCGTATCTTCCGTTCCAGCAAGGTCACGATTTCAAGCCTCACCCAATCATCCGGATTATCCAAGCGCCGCTGCCCGGTGGCATCGGCGATATCCAGCCAGTGTCTCCCGATTAGCACCACAGCGACTTGCACAGCCTTCAGTTTTTCTTGAATAACTTCGACGAAATCTTCCCCCGGTTCGATCTGATCGATATCCATGAAGAGCTGGTCATGACCGAAATGACCAGCCAGCCGGTCGTACAACCGGCCTGCATAGGGCGCGCTATCGTCGCGGCGGTAGTTGATGAAAATTTTGGCCATTAAACAATAAAATCAAAAGCTGTTTTCTCAAACCGGCAATCATACTGGCAATCGATTTTACCGGGCAAAAAATGTGCTTATTACAACTCAACACAATTCAAAATCACTGCGTGAATTTACAGTTTTGCCAGCGATCAGCGTATTCCCAGACTCTCATTCGATACTTTAAATGACAATGAAAATACCCTGATTTGACATGATTAATGGTTGTGCCATCGTGAGAAATCTTGTAAATTGACTGTCATCGATCACGTCAAATCTTTATGATCCTGTTGATTATTATGAATAAAAAACAATTACTGCCACTCCGCAGCGGCCTTGTCCTCGGCTTTTGCGCCGGTCTTTTGCTGTTGAGCGGTTGCCAGTCGCTGCCGACACAACAAGTGGCTGCACCGGCGCCAGTGGTCAAGCCGTTGCCGATTCCGGTCGCCAGTCACGAATTCAGTTTTGATGCCGCGCGCGACGATGTGGTCGGTTCGGTGCAAGTGATCACAGCGGGCAAGGACGATACGTTGTCCGATATAGCGCGGCGCTTCAATCTGGGTTACGAAGAAATCGTCAGCGCCAATCCCGGCGTCGATCCGTGGCTGCCGAAAGCAGGCACGAAGATCATCATTCCCACGCAATTCGTGCTGCCGGATGCGCCGCGTCAGGGCGTTGTGATCAATCTCGCGGCGATGCGGTTGTTTTATTTTCCCAAGACCAAGCCCGGCAAGCCGCAAAAAGTCATTACGCATCCGGTCGGCATTGGCCGGGTGGAGTGGAAAACACCGGAAGGCATGACGCGCGTCGCCTCGAAAACGGAAAATCCCAGCTGGATTCCAACGCCTTCGATCCGCCGGGAACACGCCAAAAACGGCGATCCATTACCCGCTGTCGTGCCGCCCGGGCCGGATAATCCGATGGGCACGCATGTATTGAAACTGGATTGGCCGAACTACGCCATTCACGGTACCGACAAACCGCCGAGCATCGGTCTGCGCGGCAGTCACGGTTGTCTGCGCATGTACCCGGAAGACATCGTCGGCATTTACCGCGATGTCCCCGTCGGCACGCCGATCCGCATTGTCAATCAACCGCGCTTGCTAGGCTGGCGCGGCAACCAACTGTATTTGCAAGTGTATCCCATTCTGGAAGACGACAAACGCAATCACGCCAACCTGCTCAAGAAATCGTTGACCACCGTGCGCGCAACACCGAAAGGTAAGCGCGATGCACGGCGTCAAGCCAAGGTCAACCAAGCCCTGCTTACCGAAGTCACGCGCAACCCGCGCGCCATTGCCATCCCGATCACGCAACCGGAAATGACGCTGCACACTTATCTGGATCGCGCCAAGCTGGTGCAAAACACGCTGCCGTTCAACGCCACCTGGGATGGCGACATGAGCAGGCAACTCACGGCAAACGATGTATTGGAAATGGCGAATAAGGAATCTACCCGGGTTCGATAGCAACAGCCACCACCCCCCGTAAATCACACGTTAAACGGCAGGGGCGATACCGCCCCCGATTCTGTCACTCATGACAACACAAATATCCAGCACACCCGACGATCATTCACCCATCCGCCTCATCATTCACGGCGGCGCGGGCGCGATCAACCGCAACCGATTGACTGCGGAACGCGAGCAAGCTTTCCGGCAGGTACTATCGGAATCGTTAAACGCCGGTCATGCCGTGCTCAAAGCGGGCGGCAGCAGTATCGACGCCGTGATCGCCGCGATTGTGGTGATGGAGGATTCGCCATTGTTCAATGCCGGTAAAGGCGCGGTGTTTAGTCACGAAGGCCGTAACGAGCTGGATGCATCGATCATGGATGGCGCTACACGCATGGCGGGCGCTATTGCCGGAGTCATCACGATCCGCAACCCGATCCGCGCCGCGCATGCGGTCATGACGCAAAGCAAACATGTGATGCTGATCGGCCAGGGCGCAGAGACTTTTGCCGCCGAGCGCGGTATAGAAATCGTCGATCCATCCTATTTCTACACACAGCACCGCTGGGATCAGCTGCAAAAAGCCATCGCGAAAGAACAGGTGGTGCGCGATCACGATATGGATTCCGGCACACTGTTGCCCGATGGCGATGAGAAACACGGCACTGTCGGCGCCGTGGCGCTGGATCGCTACGGCAATCTCGCTGCGGGCACCTCGACTGGCGGATTGACGAACAAGCGTTATGGGCGCGTCGGCGATTCACCCATCATCGGCGCGGGCACTTACGCGGACAACCGTTCGGCGGCGGTTTCCGCAACCGGCAGCGGCGAAATGTTCATCCAAACCGCAGCGGCGTTTAATACGGCGGCACAGGTGCGGTTGCAACAAATTCCACTCGCCGAGGCTGCCGACCGTACACTCGCGGAAGTCGCCGAGCTCGGCGGTGATGGCGGTTTGATCGTGCTGGACACACGAGGTAACTGTGCGATGCGCTTCAATACCAGCGGCATGTTCCGCGGTAGCATCGGGGACGATGGCATTGCACGGACGGGTATTTTTTCGGATGAGGTAGATAATTAGTCCGGCTCCCGCTCCAGACCGCAGCAATGCGGCGCTGCATGTTCCGCATCCGGTTTATGCAAAATTTCGCCAGTCACCGCATTGGGCCGGAACGTAGTGCAGCCTTTCAAACCAAGATCGTACGCTTGCCGGTACAGATCGCGAAAAGCCGCAAAGTCGTAACTCGCCGGAACATTGATCGTCTTTGAAATGGCCTGATCGACGTACGGCTGAATAGCCGCCTGCATGCGCAAATGCTCGGCTGGCGTCAGTTCGTGCGCCGTAACGAAAGCCGGAGGCAGATCATCGCTGGCGTGATCCTTGCGCCATAAAGCGGCAGCGTAATCGTTCACCGCATAATCCGCGTAACAGCCATCGCGCTTCAGTATCCGGCGCGTGTAATCACTGTCAAATACCGGTTCCAGTCCGCTCGAAACATTATTGGCCAGCAGGCTGATGGTACCCGCCGGAGCGATGGCGGTCAGATGGCTGTTGCGGATACCGTATTGCGCGATACCTCTGCGTATGGATTCCGGCAACGTCCGCACAAAAACACCGGCCAGGTATTTCTCTTTATCGAACATGAGGAAAACCCCTTTCTCCCGGGCCAGATCGATAGAAGCCTGGTAAGCCGCGTGACAGATGTGCTGCATGACTTGTTGCGCGATTTTCTCCGCTTCACTGCTACCGTAGTGGATTTGCAGCATGATCAACGCATCGGCCAACCCCGTCAGCCCCAAACCGATGCGGCGAGAGCGCTGCGCCTGTCCAGCTTGGCTGTCTAAGGGAAAATGCGAAGCGTCGATGACATTATCCAGCAGCCGCACGGCAATCGCTGCTGTCGCCCCAATCGCATCGAGATCAAGCCGCGCTTGCGGGGTAAAAGGATCGCACACGAATTGCGTGAGGTTGATCGAACCCAGATTGCAAGCACCGAAAGGCGGCAACGGCACTTCGCCGCACGGATTGGTGGCTTGAATCGTTTCGCAGTAATACAGGTTATTCAACCGGTTGATACGGTCGATGAACAACACGCCCGGTTCGGCGTAATCATAGTTGGCTTGCATGATTTTCTGCCATAACGTGCGCGCCCGGATGCGTTTGTACACCTTGCACGGCACCGGATCATCGCAACCTGCCCAGGCGCGCATAAGCAGCTCGCTGCCGGTTTCACTTTTGTTCGCAGGAAAAACCAGCGGCCAATCTTCGTCGTGGCTGACAGCAGTCATGAGCGCATCGCTGACAAGCACGGAAACATTGAAATGCCGTAACTGGCTACGATCCTGCTTGGCGGCGATGAATTCCTCGATATCCGGATGATCGCAACGCAACGTGCCCATCATCGCACCACGCCGCGCGCCGGTCGATAGGATGGTCGCGCACATGCTGTCCCAGATGCGCATGAACGAAACTGGCCCGGAAGCCACCGACCCCACACCGGCGGCTGGCACACCGCGTGGCCGCAACGTCGAGAAATCATACCCAACCCCGCCGCCCTGCTGCATCGTCAACGCCCCTTCCTTGAGCGCGTCAAAAATGCCATCCATAGAATCAGCAATCGTCCCCATCACGAAACAATTAAACAACGTCACCTGATGCACAGTCCCCGCCCCCGCCTGAATCCGTCCGCCAGGCAGAAATTTAAAATCGCGCAGAATATCGTAGAAGCGCGCCTGCCAATGTTCCCGGTCGGTTTCTTGCGCAGCCAAAGCTTTCGCGATGCGCTGCCAGGTGTCTTCGATGCAAGCATCCAAGGCGACACCGCGCTCATAGTGGCGGTATTTGGTATCCCAGATGTGCTGGGCGATGGGGGTGTTGAAATGGAGATCGTTCATGGTCCTTTTGGGCAATACTGATCGGCAACAAACATTTTTGGTGACAACGCAGATTCTGAATCGATCTGGACACGTGCATGTATTCTCAATCTATGAACCCATCCATTTCAAAATACTATAATATCAATAATATTACGTGAGAAATCGGGTACCGATCGGCCATGAAATTTGACTGGGACTCAAAGAAAGCGGAAACCAATCGCCGGAAACACGGTGTTTCATTTGACGAAGCAGCCACGGTTTTTCTCGATCCTCACGCGGTATCGGGCCCGGATCCCGATCATTCGACCGAAGAAGAACGCTACATCACGTTCGGTTGTTCCAAGCTGGGCCGTTTACTGGCAGTCTGCCACACTTACCGGCCAGGTACGATGCGAATTATCAGTGCACGCCGCCTGACACGAGGCGAAAGGAAACTCTATGAAGAAAGATAAGGAAGACATGCGCAAAAGCTACAAGCGTTCCGATTTCGCAACGCTGGAACGAGGAAAGTTTTTCGCGGAAGTTGCCGAGGGCACGTCAGTCGTGCTGCTGGAACCGGAAGTAGCCAAAGCATTCCCCACGTCGAAAGCAGTCAACGAAGCTTTGTCGGAGCTGTTGGCATTGACTGAGAAAACGGCGCGTTTAACACGGCGTTCAACTAAAACACGCCTAAAAGCAGAGAATACCGATTAAATCTGTTCGTTAGTCATCATGAAAGAGAATGAGCACTGGTCACATCTTGCTACTCTTGATGATCAATTTCTAAAAGGCGGAGTAATTCTCTCGAAATGATGCAGTTTTATTGTTCGTGAAGCCGACGTTGCTTTTGTCAATGGCGCTCATTTAGCTTCAATACTAACCGCAGTCTCTGGCATCGAAACTTACCTCCGATCAGAATATTCAGTTAAATCACCCCCAGCAAAGCTGAAGACTTACCTCACTGAGTTAGACAAAAATTCCCACAGGTTAAAATATGCCATCACTAACTAAAACCATTGTTGCAGCTACATTACTAGCTCTTTTAACATATACAAATCCCTCAATGGAAGCTTATGAAAAATTTATACACGAGCAGATCCTTCAAGAAACCCGCACACAGGATGATTTAACTAAGTTTTTCGGCTCATTGTTTGGAGGGTTCGTCAGCAGTTTAATCACTAATTCAACAATTAGAAGAGACTTTATAATTTTAAGTTTTTATGATACTGATTTTGGAGGCGAACAACTTAAGGTTGTTGGAATATTGAGTAATTTTTTTGTAATAAGCCCATTAAAATCAGTACAAAAACATACTTCCAGCTTACCTTTAAAAGAAAAAGAAATTTCATCTATAGGGGAAGAGCAAGTAACAATATCTAAAAGAAATACCGATAAAACAATTGATTGCGTACAATTTCCCTACCCAACAAAACAAGGCATTGATAACAAAGATTTATCTAATTTGGAAAAATGGGCAGGACGCTATCCAACACAAAGCTTTGGCAACAGGAAAGAACCTAACTTCTTCGCAATACCTCAAATTAAGAAACGTCTCCAACATATACTATCAAGTGCAGATATTGAAGCGATAACGATTGAGTACGGAGTCGAGGGACCAGTTGAGTTAATAGACAACTTCTTGTTTATCTCTCGCTGCAAACCCCATGATTGCGCGGAAAACAATGCTTCAATTGCTGTTGGATTACACGATGGCTCGATTCTTGTAATACTTACTCAGCCTCCCGATACAGCATCCAATTCTAATACGAAACGTTGCTTTGCTTTGAACAGCAGCTTAGAAAAACTACCAGAAAATATTTTAAAACGCTTTTTTAACCCATAGAGAAATTAAGAACACTTAAAACCATGACAAGTCTTGGGATAAAAATCATTACTCATGAAAACTGGATGAGTCCAGATCCTTTAATGAAAAACTTGGTTATACTTGAAAATGACAAGATTTCTATTATGTCAGCCGGAGATTGGGCGATATCAATTCTTAAGCCCAAACTTTCGGAAACAGTGCCATTAGAAATTCACAAGCTATTTGAAGTAGCCCGTGGCTCTATGCTATATGGTTACTTTTTTTATCCGCTTTTCACATTAGCATCCGAACAACTGTTCCGCGTGGCAGAAGCAGCTATTAGTGAAAAATGCAAACAAATTACAGCCGATAAAATAGGCAAGAACACTTTTAAAGACAAAGTGGGTCGCCTTAATAAAGACAAGCTCTTTTCAGATGAAGAATATACAAAATGGAACTCACTTAGAAATCTGAGAAACATAGCATCTCATCCAAATGAGCAAAAAATTCTACCCCCAGGAATCGCTCTTGAATTCATCTTTAACATATCTGAGTTAATCAACAATTTATTTACACCAATGCCTGACCTGACATCCACTACGGACACATAATGATGCACCGACTAGTCCCGCAATAGTTGCTTTAAGCATATTCCCTCTAAAATGACTGAGATACTTCTCAGATTCCCACCGAATGAAACACAATGAAAAACCACCCAGTAAAACCCGGCAGCAAGCTCGATCTGTCGCAATGCGATCCTGACGATACCGGTGATTTCCAGAAAACCGAGCAAGGTAAGGAAAAAGCTAAAGCTGTCACGGAAAAATTGATTGGCAAATTGGATGATTTGCAGGAGCGTTTGTTCGCCAACGGCAACCGCGCGTTGCTGATTGTGTTGCAGGGTATGGATACCAGCGGCAAGGATGGCGTCATCAAGCATGTGATGTCGGGCATCAATCCGCAGGGGTGCAAGGTGGTGACGTTCAAGACGCCATCGGCGGAAGAGCTGAAACATGATTTTTTGTGGCGCGTGCATCAGAAAGCGCCGGAAAAAGGCCAGATCGGTATTTTTAACCGTTCGCATTATGAAGATGTGTTGATCACGCGTGTGCACGGCTTGATTTCGGATAAAGTGGTGCAACAACGGTTTAACCAAATCAATGAATTTGAGGAACTGTTGTCTGAAAGCGGTACGTGCATTCTGAAGTTTTTTCTGCACATTTCCAAGGATGAGCAGAAAAAGCGGCTGGAGGAACGCATCAATAATCCGGAGAAACGCTGGAAGTTCAGCACCAGCGACATCGAAGAGCGTAAATTCTGGAAAAACTATATGGATGCGTTCGAAGCCATGCTCAGCGCCACCAGCACCGATCTCGCGCCGTGGCATATCGTGCCGGCCAATTACAAGTGGTACCGCAATCTGGTCATTGCACAGCAAGTGGTCACCGCACTGGAAAATATGAAACTGGCAACACCACCGGCGCCCGAGGGAATCAATTTTGATACCTTGAAGATTGAGTAGTACAGTATCCGCTCCAGCCGCTGCCCGTCGCGACACCACTCTCACGGAAAAATTATATGGAAATCGAGCTCAAGCTGGCTTTGCAGCCACGTTATGTTGCCCGCATCCGGCGTCATCCCTTGCTGCACGCCGTTGCTCCACAACAGCGCACATTACTGAGCATTTACTTCGATACACCGAAGTTTGATTTGATGCAGCGCGGTATCGCGTTGCGCGTGCGCCAGACCGGTGATCAGTGGATACAGACGTTGAAAGCCGAGACGCAATCGGTCGGCGCATTGACGAGCCGCCCGGAGTGGGAAATGGCGGTCACGGATGGCCGCCATCCGGATTTCTCCGCATTGCCGCAAGCAGCGTTGGATCTGCTCGCCGGAATCAAACTCAAACGTATCGCAGCGGTATTTACCACCGAGTTCCGCCGCACGACATGGCAAATCCGCGATGGTGCCGCACAAGCGGAAGTGGCTCTGGACACAGGCAAAATCTTCGCCGCTGGGTTATCGCGCGATATCTGCGAAGTGGAAATCGAACTCAAATCCGGTCCGGCGGAATTTCTGTTCGATGTTGCAACGCAATTGCTGCAACAAGTGCCATTGCACATCGAACCGCGCAGCAAAGCGGAACGCGGTTATATCCTGAGCGGCGCGCTTAGTCCCAGTCCGGTCAAAGCCATCCATCCGAGTATCGATCCGGACCAACCGGCGGGTGAAGCATGGCATGCCATCGTGCAAGCGGCGCTGGTGCAATTATCCGCCAACGTACCCGGCTTTCTCGAACAAGCAGAAAACATCGAGTACCTGCATCAGCTGCGCATCGCGTTGCGCCGTTTGCGTGCCGGTGCGCAATTGGCGAAATCGCTGGGACAGGAAATACCTGTTTGGGAACAACCGTTGCGTGCTTTGACACACGCACTGAATCCGGCGCGCGACTGGGATGTGTTTCACCAAGAAACTCTACCCGGCATCCTGCCCGTTCTGGCTACATCAGATGAAAATACCGCCTGTTCCGAAACAGCATTGGCTTTGTTACACAATGCCGCTGCGCAGGCGCGGCAACGGGCGCAAGCATTATTGCTGGAACCGGCGTTTACCCAGCTCATGCTCGACATCGGCCACAGTCTTTTAATAGCACCGGTCAATGAACAGATACGCACTACTGGAACATGGGCTGAAATCATACTGGAGAAACGCTGGCAGAAACTGCGCAAATGCTGCCGCGGTTTTGCCCGGCTGGATCCGTCCGAGCGCCATTTTGCGCGCATCGCCGCGAAAAAGATGCGTTACTGCGTGGAAGCGTTTGCACCACTGTACGGAAAACGGGTGAATTCATTCTTGACCGCCTTGGCCGCTTTACAAGACGAATTGGGCATCGAGAACGACCGGCGTATCGCGTTGCAGTTACTGCACAAACTACCGCATAAATCCGCCGCGCTCGGCTTTGAATTTGGCCGCCTCAGTGGCGTATTGTCGTCCGAAGCCGCGCGGCATCCACGGTTATCTCCTGCCTTGTGGCATCGTCTGGAGCGATCCAAATTGTTCTGGCATTAGTGACATGGCGATTAAGCGCATCAGCCATGCACATGCACCAGCCAGGCGGCAGCGCAGATCGATAGGATGCACGCCACTAATGCGGCATAGCCGCTGCGGCGGTACTTCCGTGCCAGCAGGGCTTGCGGATACATCGAGATAATAAAAGGCCGCGACGGATTGTTGGGTTTCGCCATGATGCTGGTATCCGGCTCCAGTGCCAATTCATCATGAATCTGCTGCGCTGCGGCGTGCGCTTCGGATCGCGCCACCTCCCATTCCTGCTGGTCGATGTTGCCGTCCTTGTTGCTGTCGAACCGTTCCCGCAACGCGGCTTGATCCTTTTTCCAATCGTTGATCACATTAATCATCACATCGCGCATTGATTTTTGTGTTGCAGCAGACCAAGTGCTGAATTGCCCTAATATGTACAGCGGCTGCCCGGGCAGTATCAACCACTCGCTGTAGCGGTAGTTGTTGGTCATGGCATGAACGATCGACTGGCTTTCCAGTATTCGCGTCCGGGTTGGCCATTCGCTATTGCCGTACCACACCAGTTTCTCGATACCGTTGATTTCTGCGTGATCCGGATCGACATAGCAACTGCTGACGCCATCGGTGAGTCTGAAACGGTGATCGCTGGTATTGGTATACACCACATTCCAGCGCGTTTGCGTGCGGCCTTTCTCGGTGAATGTTTCCTGCTGGGCAATTTCACTACGGTACCAAAGACAAGGGTGATTGGATAACGGCGCGTAAATCGGTTGGTCGTCGATGAATTGTCCCTTTCCTTCCAGTTCAACATAACCTTGATGCGCCGAGCGTAATTTAGCGGTCGGCGTATCCTCAATGAGGCGCAGCCGTTTCCAGTTATGCATAAAAAAATAAAAGCCGGTCAATGCCACAACGATCACTGCACCCAGCACATAGGGATAATCCTGCGGCGGGATCTCAGCCAGTATTCGATTCATGCGCTCTCCACGTCAACCAAACAGCTTGCCGATATTGACGTCCTGCTTATCGGCATCGCTGAATTCCAACAGATCACGCGGTTTGAATTTAAACCAATTGGCGATGATGACATCGGGGAATTGTTCGATGCGCACATTGTTGATTTTGACGGCTTCGTTGTAGTATTCGCGGCGGTCGGCGATGCTGTTTTCCAATCCGCTGATACGCGCTTGCAAGTGACGGAATTTCTCGCTGGCTTTCAACTCGGGGTAGTCTTCCGCCACGGCAAACAGATTGCCCAATCCCATGCGCAGCATATTTTCCGCCGCACCCAGCGCGCCGATATTACCGGCTTCCCGCGCGTTGGAAACCTGTGATCGCGCCGCAATCACCTGCTTCAGCGTTTCCTGTTCAAAACCCATATACTGCTTGCAGGTTTCCACCAGCTTGGGTAGTTCATCATGACGCTGCTTCAAAAGAATATCGATATTCGACCATGCCTGCGATACGCTGTGCTTAATATCCACCAGACTGTTGTACAGCATGATGCCGTACACAAACACGATGGCCAGTCCCGCCAGGGAAATATAAATCATGATATCCAACGTCACACCTCCTGTTAGTTACATTCCTGCAATATACAGCACCGATAATCCCGTAAGCCGTTTGAAAAGATGCCTTGAGTGGCTTTATTTCCTCCTATTGCCGCCATTATCCGGCCGAGCTTCGACGAATGCTATTGACGGGCCATACTGCGCTTCTCTATGCTAACCGGCTTTAAGAATACAATTCGTATGTATCAGGAGTCAGCAATGAATGTTTGCAAAGAATTAAACCAGTTAACCCAAGCAGCCATGTTCGTTTCAATCATCCTGAGCTGTACCGGAGCTTCGGCACAAACGGGCGAAGCCCCGCCGCAAGCGGAAAAAACCAAAACCGTCACGATGGTGGTCGGTGAACAAGGTCCCGATGGATGCGAGTTACTCGGTAAAGTAAAGGGTTCCTCGAAAGAAAATGACAGCGGAGAGGTCAATACTCCTTATGTGGACCGGCTGATCAAAGCCCGCAACAACTTAAGAAACGAAGCACAGCAACTGGGCGGCGACACCGTGCATATCATTTACTCCAATAATTCAGGACGATATGAAATACCGGGAGCTGATAAGGAAATCATATTTGTCGGTAATGTGTATCGCTGCGAATAATTTTGAAACAATCCGCTGACAAATATCTCCATGCAGCGATATGCAAAAGCAGAAAAATGTAAGTTATTATCCTAGCAGTAAGTTTTTTAACATATGAGTAATTTATCGTATAATTCCGGCTAACTCAGCTCATTTATTGTGACATCCTATCTGGCATTCAATGCCATTGCGAATCTCTCATGAAACCTTACTGGCCATGCTAACCGCGAATGAGTAAGAATATTCTTGTGAATAAGGATCTATCCACGCAGATTTTTGCACCGACCAATTATTTTGACCTGACCAATACCGAACAGGGCAGGATCCTCCAGTTTCAGCAAGAAATTCTTCAATTGGTGGTACTGGGAAATGATTACAAGGAGATTTGCGAGAAAGTCTGCTTGTTGATGGAGCAGCTGCTGGATAACGCGGTGGCGTCGGTCATGCTATTGGACAAGGAAAAGCAATGCATGAATGTGTTTGCCGCACCGAGTGTTCCCGAAGCGTGCATTGTGCAGCTCAATGGCCTACATCCGGGCCCGGGAGCCGGCTCCTGCGGCAATGCCGTTTTTCACCAGGAACCGGTTTTTGTCGAAAGCACGCTGGACGATCCGCGCTGGCAGAATATCCGCCAGCTGGCCATCGATTTCAATATCCTTTCCTGCTGGTCGATGCCGGTGCGCAGCAAAGGCGGCGAATGCGTTGGATCGTTTGCGCTGTCCAGTTTTGAGCATCGCTTACCCAGCACTTTTCACCGCAAGCTGCTGGAAATCGGTTCATTTATTATCGGAATCGCACTGGAGCAAAAGAAAGTCAACGAACAGTTATATCTTTCCAGCAAGGTTTTTGAAAATAGCACCGAAGCAATCATGATCGCGGATGCCAATAAGATCATCATCTCGATTAACAAGGCGCTGCAAAAAATAACCGGTTATGCGGATGAAGAGATCGTCGGAAAATCTGTAACTATCGTTACATCCATCAGGCACGGCAGCAATTTTTTTCAGAAAATCTGGCAAAGCGTCAAGCAGCATAACCATTGGTATGGCGAAATCTGGAACCGGCATAAGCAGGGGCGAGAGTATCCCGCGTGGTTCAATATTATTCCGGTACGCAGCAAGGACGGACGGATCAGCCATTACCTGATCAATTTCTCCGATATCACCAGCAAGAAGAAATCGGATGAAATCATCTGGCGGCAAGCCAATTACGATTCATTGACCGGATTACCGAACCGCAATATGTTCTATGACCGGTTAAATCATGACATTAAAAATGCAGCCCGGATCGGCGCGGGATTAGCGGTGTTGTTTATCGATCTCGATCGCTTTAAGGAAGTGAACGATTCATTGGGGCATAGCGTGGGCGATGCGCTACTGGCGGAGGCAGCCAAGCGGCTAAGCAGCTGCGTGCGGGAAACCGATACCGTGGCGCGCTTGGGCGGGGACGAATTTACCATCATTCTGAACGGCATCAGTGAGCATCGGAGTGCCGAAAAGATCATGCAAATGATCTTGCTGGAATTGGCCAAACCGTTTCATCTCAATACCAAGCAAGCCTATGTTTCCGCGAGTATCGGCGCCACGTTTTTCCCTGATGATGCAAATAATGTTGAAATATTGATGAAGAATGCCGACCAAGCTATGTATGCCGCCAAAAACAATGGCCGCAACTGCTGGAGCTGTTTTACATCGAATATGCGCGCGGCAACCGAAATCCGTTCGAGAACCGCGTACGAATTGCGCAGCGCACTGCGGGATCAGCAACTTTATTTGCTCTATCAACCGATCGTGGAACTGGCAACCGGCAACGTCTACAAAGCCGAAGCCTTGATCCGTTGGCAGCACCCGGAACGGGGCACTGTGTATCCGGGGGAATTTATCAGCATTGCGGAAGAAACCAATCTCATCACCGACATCGGCGATTGGGTCTTCAAACAAGCGGTCAATCAAGTCGCCCTCTGGCAAACCCATTTCAACGCCGGTTTTCAGATCAGCATCAATAAGTCACCCAAGCAATTCATCAGCAAAATGAGCGATTGGGTCAACCATCTCAACGAACGCGGTTTGGACGGGCAAAGTATCATCGTTGAAATCACCGAAAATTTGCTGCTCGATGTGCACGAATTGGTAGTTAAACAATTATTAAATTACCGTGATGCGGGTGTTCAAGTAGCCATCGATGATTTCGGCACGGGTTATTCCTCACTGTCCTATCTGAAGAAATTCGATATCGATTATCTCAAAATCGACCGTTCATTCATTTCCAACCTGGACAGCAAATCCAACGACAGAATTCTCTGTGAAGCGGTTATCACCATGGCGCACCGCTTGGGCATGAAGGTAATCGCTGAAGGCGTCGAGACCGATTTACAAAAAGAATTATTGATTTCCATGGGCTGCGATTTCGGGCAAGGTAATTTTTTCAGCAAGCCGATGACTGCCGATAAATTTGAAACACTCCTTCTACAATAGAAACAAATCCGCTAGTATCTCGTCTCCGTCCTTCAGCAATTCCGCTGAGAACCGGATAAGCACGATAAAAAAACGTTTCTCCTGTAAGTAATTGTCTGCAATTAAGCATTTTGCTTATTCAATAAAATCGATCAAAGTGCTAATGTTAATTTTTTTGGAGGTCATATGAAAATATTTTTATTCCTGGCATTCATAGCAAGTTCATACAGTTATGCTCAGAGCGGGCATGATCATCAGGGTGATGCGAAAAAAAAGGACGACCATCATAGCGAAATGCATGATGACGGTCATCACGGAATGGGCGGCATGATGCACGGCGGTCATCACAAACTCGATAAGACCACCTTAAAACAATTCTTCGAACCGCTGCCAGCGTCGATTATCGACGAAAAAAAGAATGCTGCTTTAATCGCATTGGGTAAAAAACTGTATCTCGATCCCAAACTGTCAGTGAATGACACCATTTCCTGTAATTCCTGCCATCAGCTGAACAATTTCGGTGTCGACAGCCAACCAACCTCACCGGGTCATGAAGGCAAGCGCGGCGGCAGAAATTCTCCCACCACGTTCAATGCCGCACTGCATATCGCGCAATTCTGGGATGGGCGCGCGAAAGACGTTGAAGAACAGGCGTTGGGACCGATTTTGAATCCGATCGAAATGGGCATGCCGAGTGAAGCCGCAGTTGTCGATAAACTGAAAAAAATCGAGGAATACAAGGCCATGTTTGCCGAAGCGTTCAAAGATGAAAAAGATCCGATTCAATACAAAAATGTGGGCAAAGCCATCGGCGCTTTTGAGCGCACGCTGATCACGCCATCGCGCTTTGACGATTTTCTCAAAGGCGATGAAAATGCATTGAATGATGCCGAAAAAAGAGGCTTGCAAAAATTTGTCCATATGGGATGCGCCAATTGTCATAACGGCGTCGCCATCGGCGGCAATTCCTATAAAAAAATCGGTCTTGTCGAAGAATATAAAACATCGGATGTAGGCAGGTTTGCTGTAACTGGACTGGAAACCGATAAGAAAGTGTTTAAAGTGCCCAGCCTCAGGAACATCACCAAAACAGCACCGTACTTTCATGACGGTTCGGTCAAAACATTGGACGAAGCCATCGAAGAAATGGCGGAACATCAGCTCGGACGGAAAGTGGGTCCTGGTTTTGTCGAGGATGTCAAAGCCTTCCTGGGCGCTTTAACCGCAAAAGAAAGCAAATAAAACCTCAGCGTTTGATTATTATCGTCTAACTTGACGAATGCCGCTGCCAGATGGACGGGCAGCGGCATTTTCTCAGCACTAGTGATGCACACCCCGTTTCATCGCAATTCAGTTTCCTCAACTACCCCCTCTGCAATTCTCAATCCGCATCGGCCATGTTCTGCCTGCCAGCTGCTTTCTTTGCAGAATAGTGAACACCATAACCGCTATACTATCCAATCAGTCCGTATTATTTCTTCAACCGGAGGTGAAACAATGAAATTGGGAATAACGTTGATCGCGGGATCGATCTTTCTGGGCTTATCGGCTTGCTCCAGCACCGGACCTGTTATATATCCCAACACGCATTTTCTATCTGTCGGCAAAGCAGCTGCTGAAAAAGATATTGAAGCATGCAGAAAAATGGCTGAAGCGGCCGGCGCCAAGGAAGGCGGCGGCCAGTTGGGTAATGTGGCTAGCAGCACCGCCATGGGAGCCGGTGTGGGGGCGGCAAGCGGTGCAGCAGGTGGAGCGATATACGGTGCTGCCGGGCAAGGTTCTTTAGTGGGCGCGGCCAGTGGCGCGGTTGCGGGATTATTGCGAGGGATTCTGTTTTCCCCGAGATCCTCACAGCCCAGCCAAGCATATACCAATTTTGTATCGCGCTGCCTGGAAGAGAGAGGCTATGAAGTAACTGGTTGGCAATAACCGGAAACGATGGCACATTTAAAATAATGAGCAAATTCTATCGAATTATATTGTTTCCATTACATAAACTGAAATAACCGTCATACCCAATGCCGCTATGTCGTTAGCAAACTTTTTCCACCAGAAAAAATCTAACGGCGTATATTTACTATTAAGAAGAATCGCTTAGTAAATGATTTTTTTGATGAATATTATTCAAATCTCAGAATTACCGGGAAAAAACCCGGGTGATCTTTAATTGTTTTAGCGTCAGGGTCTGTTATCAATAGCGTATCTTCAAAAATATTGACACGGAGGTAATGGTAATGATTAAAGAACTTTCTTTCGATGACGACGACGGTATCTATCCTATTGATAGTTTGAATGATGAGGATGATGTTCTAACGGATAGCAAAATACCACCCGGAAAATTTGCAAAAATAATCGATGAATTTGAGACTGCCAAAGATGAATTTGACGATGACGAATTCGAGACCGTCAAAAATGATTTGGATGACGATGACGATGTGACACTCGATACGTTGGGACTGCGTTAGCTCTAGCCGCTGCAATAGCACTGCTTGCGGCGTAGCGAGCACAGCATGACAACTTTTCCGCATGGGATAAACCGCTGTGAGTGCAGATGTAGAAATTTTAGAGAAAACGATTTGTTTTGAAGGTTTCTTCCGGATAGAAAAATACCGGTTGCGTCACCGGCTATTCAATGGCGGCTGGAGTCGCCCGCTGAGCCGTGAACTGTTCGAACGTGGCCATGCCGCTGCCGTCCTGCCGTATGATCCGATTCGCGATGCAGTCATCCTGATTGAGCAATTCCGCGTTGGTGCGCTGACCGCACCAGGCGGGCCTTGGCTGCTGGAAATCGTCGCTGGCATGATCGAAAGCGGTGAAACAGCTCAAGACGTGGTCAAACGCGAAAGCATCGAAGAAGCCGATTGCATCATCACCGATTTGCTCCCGGTATGCGATTTTCTAGTCAGCCCCGGTGGCACCAGCGAACGCATTGCCCTGTTTTGCGGCCGGGCCGATGCGACACAGGCCGGTGGTATTCATGGTGCTCCCGAAGAAGACGAAGACATCAAAGTGCATGTCGTTCCGCTGGATACTGCGTTCACATTTCTACAATCGGGCCGGATCAATTCGGCCAGTGCCATCATTGCATTACAGTGGCTGGCCTTGAATCGCGAACAGGTGCGAACCCAGTGGCTATCACAACCGGTCTCCGCAACTTAGGGAAGCGCTGATTAATTCAACGAACGTGATGAAGGGCGAGGCGCACGGAACGCAACAACCGAGACATATCAATCTGATAGGCGAG
>MSXT01000026.1:24080-67711 GCA_002083595.1 Proteobacteria bacterium ST_bin16
GCTCGTGCAGTCAATTAATCAGCGCTTCCTTAGCGGCACCGCACTGAAATCATCCAGATTCCCGGCATTACCCTTTATTCCGAATGCGCTTTTCAAAGCCCGGAATTGTTACAAAGAATCCTTTCTAATCCTTCCTTTCCACTGCACCGCCATGTGTTTTAATGAAAGCGTATTCAACCCACATCGTAAGGAGGTTTACCGTGGCATTGAAAAGACTTTCGTCTGAAGATGAGGACAACGCTGATCCTTCAGATATTGATGATGACAGCGTATTAGCCGATGGCATGATTCCGGATAGCCGGATCGTGGGATTGATTGATGAATTGGAAGAGAGCTGTGATGAACTTGATGCTGAGGATGAGGACGATGAAATCATAGTGGACTCTCAGGAATTGCATTAAGTGCTGCCATCCAACCGATGGATCGGCATTGAATGCCTATATCCTCAATCGGATTGATCCGAACACACGCAATTACGTCCCTGTTTCTTGGCGCGGTAAAGCTGTTGGTCCGCCTGGGAAATCAATTCATCCAGCGATACATTGGTCACGAAGGTATGGGCGACGCCAAAACTGGCGGTAAATAAAAGCTTTTCACCTTTTACGTTCGTCAGTTGAATCGCGTTGATTTTGTTACGCATCCGTTCCGCAATGGCAATCGCATCGCTTAAACGGGTTTCCGGCAGAAAAATCAAAAACTCCTCACCTCCCCAACGCGCCAGGATATCCCCGCTACGCGCTTCTTTCTGCAATGTTTCCGCCAGTTGCACCAAAACGCGATCCCCCAAGGCATGACCGTAAGTGTCATTGAGCAACTTGAAATTGTCGATATCCAGCATGATAACGGCGGTACTGCTCTTGCTGCGCAATCCCATGGCCCAGATCGGCTGAACATACTTATAAAAAGACCGCCGGTTATTCAGATTGGTCAGTGAATCGATACCGGCCATTTTTTCCGCCAGTAATTTCTCGTTCTGATTGATGTTAAAGCGTTCAGCCAATGCCAGCGCCAGTAAGATGGCATCCATCATCATGCCGATATCGGTCGCCCGGTAAGTCCATTCGTTATACGGAATCAATCCCCAGACGGCATTGGCGGTAATAGCGCCGCCGCATATCGTGAAAATCGACGCCAGCAGAAAATACTTGGCGAATTGATTACCGGCTTGCAGCGAAATGACACCCAACACGATCGAAGAAATATAGAAAAAGAAGATAAATACCAGCGCTATCAGCAGCGACACGATAAATTCGCCAGCCAACATCGCTAACAGCATGAATGCGCAAAAAACAGCCGAACTGGCAATGATAAAGCGATATACACGGGGCCAAGCGGTTTTGATATTCAGAAATTGCAATGCAAATGCAAATCCGCTCACGGTACAGGCCATGATCAATACCGGATTGGCCCATTTTTGCCATTGCGGCGATTCCGGCCATAGCCATTGATAACCATGACCGGTATAAGCGGTGTTCAGCAGTAAAAAAAACAGCAGATAAAGCGAATAAAACAGATAGGGGCTGGTGCGCAACCCAATATATAGCATCACATTGTAAGCAACCAAAGCCAAAATCACACCGTACATGAAACCATAGCTATACGCCTGCCATTGATTTCTATCCGCCAGCGCCTCGTTGCTGATGAAGTAAAGCGGCAAAACCATGTCATCATCGGATTCCACCCGGATCAGAACGGTCGTCTCACCGGCGCTAAAATCATGACCGGCGACAAAAAAACGGTGATCCAGCGGGCGCTGGGAAAATAGTAAACTGTCTCCCGTGTGATAGCTGCTGGTCAGCTCGTTCTGATGCAAAAAATAAATATCGATTTTATCCAGCCAGGAAGTTTCCAGCAGAAGATTCCGGCGCACCGCGTTATGTCCATCGTTTCTGACGTTAAATGCCAGCCATACTGGTTTTGCGCCGATCCCGAAATTGATGACAGAATTACCGGACTGTTCGAACCGGCCATCTCGATATGCTAACAAGGCATCCTGCATTCGCCAGTGAGTATCTTCATCCCGATAAACCCGGATATGCTGACCGATCGTTTCCTTGTACTCCGCCTCCACGTTGATTTCAGCATTTGCGTTCAGGCACCCGAGAACTGACATGAGCATCAGGATTAACAGTGCGAATAGGTTCTTCATGAAACGCTCATTCTGACGGTTAAGGATGGGATAAATAAATAGCACGCGGATTGAACCCAGAGTAATCTAATTATGCTGACTGGAGCGATAGTAAATTACAATCTATAAAGATTGTAGATTATACCCCTTCTCCACAGCACGAAAAAAATTCGTATTTATAACCCATCCATTTCCTGCAGTCCCTAGTCAAAAATGTATCAGGCATTTTTATAGTTATATGATGCTGTAACAAAAGCATGCTATCTTTACGTACGCTTAACTATTTATAATCACTACGATGAATCCAACGACTATCCAGCTCATCGCCGCGGCGTTATTCGCTTTGGCTATTATTCACACCTTCTCAACCAAATTCTTTGAACATCTGGCGCATTGCCAGCCGCAACACGCCGGTATCTGGCATTTGCTGGGCGAAGTGGAGGTAGTATTTGGTTTTTGGGCAATGGTCTTGATCCTGTTTATATTCGCTGCAAGCGGGAAGCATGAAGCGATCACATACCTCGAATCCCGTGATTTTACTGAACCCATGTTTGTATTCGTCATCATGGTGATTGCCGGAACACGCCCGATTCTGGATTTCGCGGCGGCCTCTGTTCGAGGCGCAGCCATTGTTTTACCCGTAAACACCGGCACAGCAATGTACTTTCTATTGTTGGCCTTTGTTCCGTTGCTCGGTTCTTTCATCACAGAACCCGCCGCCATGACGCTGGCAGCGTTGATGCTACGCGACACGTTATTCAGCAAGGAAGTATCGACTCGCTTGAAATATGCCACGGTCGGTGTGTTATTTGTCAACATCTCAATCGGCGGCACATTAACACCCTTTGCCGCACCGCCGGTATTGATGGTGGCCGGAAAATGGAATTGGGATATTTGGTTCATGATGACCACTTTCGGCTGGAAAGCGGCATTGGCTGTTGCTGTCAATGCATTTGCGGTAACTTGGTTATTCCGCCACGAACTGGGACATGTCAGCCAGAAGGATACTGTCGCGGCATCGCAAACTCCTTTGCCGGTGGTATTGATACATATCGTATTTCTAGCACTGATTGTTCTATTCGCACACCACCCTGCGGCATTTATGGGCATTTTTCTGTTCTTCCTGGGATTTACTGCCGCCTATCAGCAATATCAAAGTCCATTGATTTTACGTGAGGCGCTGCTGGTTGCCTTCTTCCTGGGAGGATTGGTGGTATTGGGCGGACAACAGCAGTGGTGGTTGCAACCATTGTTACTGGAAATGGATGACACGGCGGTCTACTTTGGCGCAACGGCATTAACCGCCGTTACGGACAATGCCGCACTCACTTATCTAGGTTCGCTGGTTGAAGGTCTCAGTGAGGAATTCAAAATAGCATTGGTTGCCGGTGCGGTAACCGGAGGTGGACTGACGGTTATTGCCAATGCGCCGAATCCGGCAGGCTTTGCGATTCTAAAAGGCAAATTTCATGAACAATCCATTCATCCGCTGGGCTTATTAATCGCTGCACTGCCGCCAACCCTAGTGACTATCATTGCGTTTCGGGTACTCTAAATAAAAACAGCGCTGTTTTTATTTAGAGGATTAAGCTTCTTTGGCCGGGCTTTGCAATGTATCCGCTAAAGGTAGCGGTTCCGGCTGATTCTGTTCCGGTTCATTTTTCTTATCCGGAATATCGTCAAACCAGCGATAAATCATCGGCATTACCACCATCGTCATCATTGTCGCGGTCATTAGCCCGAAAATCACGACGATTGCGAGCGGCTTTTGCACTTCGGAACCCAGCCCTGTTGCTGTCAGAAAGGGCGCCAAACCGAGCACCGTTGTAGCGGCTGTCATCATGACAGGACGAAAGCGTTGCGCACAGGCTTTCCTTGCGGCTTCTTGCACGCTGAAACCTTTTTCGCGCAACTCGCGCAGAAAAGAAATCAGCACCACACCATTCAGGATGGAAGTCCCCCACACCGCAATAAAACCTACCGACGCCGGTACTGATAAGTATTGGCCGGTCACAAATAGCCCGACTATTCCGCCGACCGATGCAAATGGCAGTACCAGATAAATGAGCACAGCCATTTTGATCGAACTAAACAGCATGAACAGCAGGAAGAAAATAGCGGCTAGCGTTATCGGTACAATGATCGATAATTTTGCCATGGCACGTTCCATGTTTTCAAACTGCCCGCCCCACACAAAGTAATATCCCGGAGGAAGTTTAATTTCTTTTGCGGTACGTTCCTGCAATTCAGCAACAAAACCGCCCAAGTCGCGTTCATGCACATTGACCCCGATGACTACACGGCGCTTGGCAAATTCACGCGAGATAATCGCCGGACCATCGACTACTTTAATTTCCGCTACCGCACTGAGCGGCACCAGCATGCCGCCGGTTCCCATTCCACCTCGTGCACCATTAATGGCCGGTCTAAGCAGCAACTCCTTGATGGCTTCCACATCATAACGGAATCCTTCCGGGAATCTCAGCAACAACGTAAAACGCCGCTCCCCTTCGAAAACCTGTGTAACCGCCTTACCGCCCACGGCAGTAGCAATCATTTCATTGACATCGGATACATTGATGCCATGACGGGCAATTGCACGGCGGTCGATATTGATGGTTAATTCCTGTTGCCCTGACAAACGCTCGATACGAATATCACGGGCGCCACGAGTCGATTTGACGATACGCGCGACTTGCTCGGACAATTTACGTAATTCTTCCAAATCATCGCCAAAAATTTTGACGGCAACTTGCGAACGCACTCCGGTAACCATCTCATCCACCCGTTGCGCAATGGGCTGAGAGATCACGATATTGACGCCCGGCAACACAGTCAGCGCTTTACGGATATCCTCCTCGATTTCCGCTTGGGTGCGGCCGGATCCAACCAGATCGAGATCGGCAATCGGATCGGATTCGTTTTGCGAGGCCGGATCGGCAGGGGTATCGCCGCGCCCCAATTTGGAAACGACTGATTTAACACCCGGAACCGCGGCAATCGCTTTCATGGCCTCGGTTTCAATTTTGATAGCTTCATCTAAAGAAATCGACGGCGCGCGAATAATTACCGGTGTTACCGCGCCTTCCTTCATGATTGGAATAAACGATTTGCCGAGTAACGGAAACAGCGCAAATGCCGCCATCAAAGCGGAAATTGCAATGATCATGGTTTTCTTCTGATTGCGGTTGGCCAAATCGTAAGTATATAGATAGGCATTTTTCATCACGGCGATGATCTTGGTGTCTTGCTCACTGCCGCCTTTTAGCAAGTAATCACAAAGCACGGGAGACAGCAATAGCGATACCAGCAATGCGATAAATAACGAAATCGAAATAGTCACCGCCAATGGACTGAAAGTTTTTCCTTCCATACCTTCAAGCGTCATTAGAGGCAGAAATACCAGCACGGTTACGATTAAGCCGAAAATAACCGGCGTGCCCACCTCAGCTGTCGCATCCACGATTACATTGAATTTGGATTTTCCAGTGTCTTTGGCTTCTCCCAGTCGCTGATAAATATTCTCAACCACAACCACCGTCGGATCGACCATCATACCGAGCGCAATAGTCAATCCGCCAAGTGACATCAAATTGGCGGGCATACCGTAATGATTCATCACTAGGAAAGTAATCAGCGGTGTGATAATCAATGTGAAACATACGACAAAACTGGTGCGTACGGTACCGAGAAAAAGCGATAACACTACAATCACCAGAATCAACGACTCTATCAGCGTGCTTTGCACCGTCCCTAATGCGGCATCGACCAAATCGGTGCGATCGTAAAATGGCACGATTTGCAAGCCGCCGGCTAGGATCCCGCCCTCATTAATTTCTTTGACTCTCTCCTTGATTCTCCCGACGATTTCCTTGGCATTGCCGCCGCGCAGCATCATCACGATGCCGGCAACTGATTCAGTATCGCCGTTCTTGATACTGGCACCCTGGCGCACTTCCCCGCCAAAAGTCACATGCGCAACATCGCGCACATAAACCGGTACGCCATCCATTTCCCTGAGCACGATATTGCGGATATCATCCAAACTAGAAATCAGACCCACGCCACGAATCAAATATTGTTCGTATTGCAGCGCCAATATGTTGCCGCTGGCGTTGGCATTATTACTCGCCAAGGCCCGATCCACTTCGGTCAGCGTTAAATCATAATGCCGCAGCTTATTCGGATCGGCGTACACTTGATATTCCTTGACATGCCCTCCGATCGAATTAACCTCCGCGACACCTCGGATTGAGCGTAGCATCGGACGCACCACCCAATCTTGAATGGTACGCCGCTCCATCAGCTCTTCGACAGTCAATTCGCGTTTTCCGTCATCCGGGTGTTCAATCGTATATTGATAGACTTCACCCAGACCAGTAGAAACCGGCCCAAGCACCGGCGTGATGCCGGGTATCAGACGCGGCGTGACATCTATAATGCGTTCCATTACTAACTGGCGCGCGAAAAACACATCGGTCTGATCGGTGAATACCAGCGTGATTAGTGATAATCCACTCTTGTTCATCGAGCGCATTTCAACCAACCCCGGCAAGCCGGTCATGGCAATTTCCACCGGCACGGTCACCAAGCGTTCCATTTCCTCCGGGCTGCGGCCGATTGCTACCGTAGCGACTTGCACTTGAATATTGGTCACATCCGGAAATGCATCCACAGTCAGTGTTTTAATCGCTCCAACACCAGCAGCACACAATATCAACCCGATAATCAACACCAGCAAACGCTGGTTAAGCATTGCACGAACGATCGCGGTCATAACTGGCTACTCCAGTTCAGCAAGCTTGCGCTCGCTGTCTAAATGAAATGCACCAGCAGTTACAATTCGTTGATCGATCGTCAGTCCTTTTAGCACAGGGCGTAAAGTAGCCACTTCTTTATCCAATTCAACCGGTACGCGCTGAAAATGATTATCGCTGATGGCGGTAAAGACATAATCTTGATTCAATTCCCGGACCACAGCCGATTCAGGAACAACCAGTACTTTGTGTTGCGGATCCGTGATGTGCATATTTGCCAGCATATCCGGCTTCAGTTTACGTTCAGGGTTTTCCACCATGACACGTGTCATCACCGTTCGTGTTAAGCGATTGACGGTATCCGAAACAAAAATGATCACGCCATCCAGAAGATGCGATCCCAATGCAGGAACATTGATCTCAACATGTTGTTCCAATTCAACATCACGGGCGATTTGTTCGGGCACATCGCCAACCACCCAGACGTGAGAAAGATCGGCAATTTGAAACAGTGGATCGGCAGGTTGTACTATTTGACCTACAATGACATTACGTGCGATTACATAACCTTCCCGGGTAGATTTTATATCCAGCCAGGGCAGTATCTTCCCTCGTTTTTTGAGTTCCTTGAATTCCGCATCGCCCATGCCAAATAATCTGAGTTGATCAGCAGCTGCGCCAAGTTCGGCTTGCGCAATTTCCAGCTCGGATTGCCGCCGTTCCACTTCAGCCAGCGGTATGGCATCGGCAGTCAGTAGATGGCGCGCACGCTCAAGCGATTTGGTAGTGACCACCACGCGCGATAACGCACGCAAATAAGCCAGTTGAGAATTAGTTAAATCAGGACTGGTAATGCGTACTAGTCTCTGTCCCACCTTGACGTAATCACCCAGAATGACAAACATATCAGTGACACGCCCCGTCACGTAAGAACCGATTTGTGCGGTTCTTTCTTCATCGACTTGAACCCGGCTCGGTACTTGGATTTTATCCGCCAGATCGACCAGGAATGGCTGTCCGATTTGCAATCGGCTCAATACTTCCGGACGAGCAGTAATGCTGTTGAAGTCTCGTTCTTCAGCCGTTTTCTGTTGCGCTTTGTCAGCGGAGTCAGTGGATTCGCTTTTATCACATCCTGTTAGCAATAAAGTTACAGCGACTGTAAAACCGGTAAAAATTATTTTGAAATTCATTCTGGAACTAACTCCTTGGGATAATGAGCGCGTAGACGGTCAATTTCAGCTGCAGCGGTTTGTAGCTCAAAACGTGCCTGCATGGAATCACTCAAGATTCCCCGGAGAATACGTTGCGAATCCAAAAATTCGATTAACCCGCGTTCACCGAACCGGTAGGCGGTTTGCGCGACTTGCACCACATTTTCCGCTTCCTTGATCAAACCACCTTCAAATAAATCCACGCGCCGTTGTGCAATCTGTAAAGCTTGCCAGGCTGCTTCAAATAGCTGGCTGATCTCATAGCGGCGAAACTCAAGCGTCTCCCGTATGCGCGCGGAGTCATAAATAGCAGTATCGATTTCACCACGACGGCGATACCAGATCGGAATTCTGACGCTTGCACCAGCAATATTGGATGTGAATTGCGCGTCTTGATAATTGGTGTACAACACACTGATCTGCGGCAGTACTGAAGCTTTTTCCTGAGAGATGCGATGATTGGCGCGTTCCTGTTCCGCCTGCAGCCGCACTACTTCCGGATTAACCTTGGGTACTTGTTCACGCAATTCTGTTAACGGCGGTAACAGGACTGGATCTTTCAATGAGCCGCTAATCTCAAAATCAATTGGAATGGCACCAGCTGTCAATTGCAGCAACATCACCCGGGCGCGCTGTGCAGTCAGGTGTGCTGCCTGCGCGCGATTTGCCGCGCTTTGCAATTCAGTCTCAGCACGAATCAATTCAAATCGCGCTATTTCACCTCTTTGCACATTGGCGGCAATTCGATTCCGCAAATTTTCCAATAAGTCGTAAATACCCTGCTCGATCGTTGCTTGCTCCAGGCGTAGCATCAGCTCATAGGCTCTCACACGCAGCTGCGCCGCCAAATCGGCACGCACTTGATCTAAGCTTGCACGGCTTGCATCCACCACGGCTTCCGAAGCATCAATGCGAGCACTCCGCATGTAAGGATTCTCGATCGGCTGATTGACCGTTAATGAACGTTGCATGGAAGTGGGCCCAGTAATAGTAAGTGGATAGCGATTGCTATCAGGCCCGGCGGTTACGGTTACTTCCGGATTCAGGAATGCGGATGCAGCGACCACGCCAGCTTTGGCTATATTGACCTGCGAACGCGCGGCCTGGACGAGACCATTGGCTTCCAATCCTATGCGTTGAATTTCTTCTATTGTAAGCTTGGCTTTTGATTGTCCTAATGCAGGCAGCGGTGAGATGGCTAAGAATATACTTAACACGAAATAAAAAGACGGTGAAATCTGCATAAGTTCCTTTCAAGTATTACGACAATATTATGTTTTTCACATATTCTTCACATAAAATTAACTGCTAATCATATATGAAATTTAAGACTTAGTACTCTCAATAACAGGGATAATGAATTTCTTCTTGTTATTTTTACAACCATTAATGAGTTAAGGATTATTGATTGTCAGTTACCTGGTATTTAAGCAAAAGAATCCTGAATAATTGCTGAACGATGACATTTATCCCAATGTATCCCAGACCATTTAGCCGTTATTTATCCCGCATAAAAATTTTATTGCTGATTTCCAGCTTATTGGTCATTACCTGGATTGTAACCGGCTTATCTTGGCGGCTATACGAGCTTCGTGACAATGATTCCAATCGTGGCGCTCCCATAAGCGGCATCGATAAATTTGGCAGCCAGTTTTCCCGGATCGTCTATCTTGATCAAGGCTGGTCTGCTGCGGATAGTCTGTGGTTCTATACTGCAACGCAAGGCTCCAATTTGTTACCGTACAGTTTCTTCCTGGTATTGGAGCAATCCGGTTCGTCCGCTTTGTTCCGCGCGGATGAAAACATGGATCGCTACGGCTATCTGCCGCAACGTCAAACCAGCAGCAATCCCGATGGTTTACCTGCTGGGATGGTGCGGGATGAATATCAAGGCAAAGCGTACATGGGGTTTACTTGCGCAGCCTGTCACACGACCCAGATCAATTACCAAGATACTGGAATCCGCATTGACGGTGGCCCCGCATATTCGGATATGGAAACATTCATGATCGATCTGGCTGAAGCTTTGTATGCCACTCTGAAAAATCCGGAAAAATTGCAACGCTTTGTAGCGAATGTATTGCAACAAGGTCATTACAATAATACGAACGATATCCAAGCTGATCTCAGGCAATATGCGCAGCGCATCAAAACCTACACCATCGTCAACAGCCCACGCGATACTCAACGCCCATTGACACGATACGGCTATGCCCGGCTGGATGCATTCGGACGCATCTACAACCGTGTGCTTGAGCACCTCATGAGTGCGCAACAAATGCGTGAATTGCTTGCCGGATTACTTTCCCCGGAAGAGCTGACGCAAGTTATGACAGACATCGAACCTGTTCTCAGCAGCAGTAATCGCGACCATATTGTCGAACGGACTCAGATACACCTGACCGGTAAGCAAAGCATTCAATTGCGCAATAAAATCTATAATCCGGCCGATGCGCCGGTCAGTTATCCATTTCTGTGGGATGTACCGCAACATGATTATATTCAATGGAATGGCCGGGTCGACAACAGCGGATTGGGACCGATGGCACGCAATGCCGGTCAATTAATCGGCGTATTCGGCACACTCGATTGGCAGGAAAAAGACGGCTTTACCTTATCTTCGGTATTAGGCGGGCAAGGATTCGGCTCCAAACATATCGATTTTCAGTCTTCCATTGATATCCGCAATTTGCGCCGGGTGGAGAATCACTTGCGCAAACTAAAGTCACCACAATGGCCGGAGCACATCCTGCCTAAAATCGATACCTCACGAATGACCCGAGGCGCCGAATTATTTTTGCACTATTGTTCCGCTTGTCACCGTCAAATTGACCGCGCCACCCCCGATCGCCGCGTTGTCGCTCAGATGATTGACATGTCTTTGGTAGGAACCGATTCTAAAATGGCGGCAAACGCCATTGAGTTTACCGGCTATAGCGGTATCCTGCGCAATCAATATGTTAGTGTCGGAACGGGAAATATACTGCTGCAACAACAGGCACCGGTGGTTGCACTGCTCACCGCCGCAACCCGCAATGTGGTGACAACCCCCGATAGAGATAAATGGTTTGCACGACGATGGATTGAGCGGTCATTTGATTTTGCCTACACTTTCTTTGACAACGAAGTACAGCCTTCTCTGAAAAACGGTCACTACACACCCGACACCACCGTTCGACCTTTTGCTTCGGCAATGGCGTATAAAGCCCGGCCGCTGAATGGCATTTGGGCAACTGCCCCTTACTTGCACAACGGCTCGGTACCTACACTGTACGATCTGCTGCTACCGAAAAGAAAACCGGATGATCCGGTAGAGGGGGAATACCGCCCGGATGAGTTCATGGTTGGATCGCGCGAATTTGACGCGGACAAAGTAGGTTTCAAATCGGCCGGTTATGACGGTTTTCTGTTCCGCACCAGCATTTGGGGTAATCACAACAGCGGCCATGAATATGCCACCGGCCGCACACCGCTACCGGATGGAACACTACTGCCTGCGTTAAGTAAGGAGCAACGGCTGGATCTGCTGGAATATCTTAAGTCTTTGTAAGTAAAAAGGAAAAAATCTGTCTTAACTGCTTAGAATCCGGAATTAATCGGAACCGATTTCCCTTCGATACCATCACATTGCGAATGTCAGTTTCCGCGCAGGCACAACAATCTCCTGCACTACAATGGATTCCTGTGGATGGATTATTACTTCTTCTTCCGGTTCTATTCTTAAACGATTACTGGATGCAAATGCCATGATAAATTGATAAGTGGCCGGATCGATGTCTTGAAGTATCTTTTCCACTCGCACGCCTATCTTGCCTTGGCATATGACCGGCTGGGCATAATTCGAATACACCCACCGCCCCCGGTTATCATAGCTGGCCAATGCGCCGCACAGCCGCTCCGCCCAATCACTGGGGCGAAATGGCCGCCCCTCGGAGGTAACACCTAAAATGAGAAAGGACTCAGATCCGGCTTGCATACACAAAACCATGCCGAGAAGAAAAATTAAGCGGATTTAAAAATGGAATAAATCGATGCCATAATGGTCTTTTGTGCTGGCATGCCAGCATGGCGTGAGAAAATCCTTTGCAAGCACGGCCTAAATTCATCATGAGCACCCTCTTTCCTTTTTAATCCAGATGCTTATATCGGCATCACCGGAGAAAAATAGAGAGTACCAATAGCAGATGCTTAAAAATTGCGATGGAATTAACCGGAGAAATTAGAATCTGATGACTTCACAACTGAAATAGCACACAATTCAATCTAGGTTTGATCTATCTCATTTATCGGGCTGAATCCAATGAACATAATGACAGCGCATACAACCGCGGTTTTTACCCGAGCTCTATTATCCCGCCAGGAATCGAAGTGTTAGCACGCGTTCCACGTACCTTGTTACTTGCCACGATCATGAGTCTGGTCATCTGGCTCAGCGCCTGCACTAATCTTCCTTATTATGCGCAGGCCATCGACGGACATTTCGGCGTCATACACCGTTCGCAGCCGATCAGCAAAGTGATTGCAAACCCGGATATTGATCCGAAGCTGAAACATTCACTCACCAAGGTGGTGCAGTTGCGTGAGTTCGCCAGCCGCGAATTAAAGTTGCCGGATAATCTGAGCTATACCAGTTATGCCGATTTAGAGCGTCCTTTCGTGGTATGGAATGTTTTTGCAGCTCCCGAGCTCTCCGCCAAGCTGAAAGAATGGTGCTTTGTTCAGGTTGGTTGCGTTAACTATCGTGGATTTTTCTCGCAAGAGAGCGCCGAGCGTTACGCGGAAGAACTCCGCAAGGAAGGCTATGACGTGCATGTTGGCGGAATCCGTGCTTATTCCACATTAGGCTGGTTCAGCGATCCGGTCTTGAACACTTTTATCGGTTACTCGGAGATGGATCTGGCGCGTTTGATTTTTCACGAACTGGCGCATCAGGTTATGTATGTATCCGGCGACACCGTTTTCAATGAATCCTTTGCCACTGCGGTGGAACATGAAGGCATCAGGCGCTGGTTTGAACGCAGCGGTACTGCTACGGAACAAATTGCTTTAGCCGCGCGGCAGGAAAAAGAAACCATCTTTACCGGTTTGGTACTCAAACATCGTAAACGCTTGCAAGCACTCTTTCAGTCGGACTTGAGTGACACTGAAAAACGGACACGCAAGGCGCATATCTTCGACGAATTACGCGCCGAGTTCTTGCACTTGAAAACCGAAAAAAACGATCTCAGCAGTTACGACCGGTGGTTTTCACAATCGTTAAATAATGCCTTGCTGGCAACGGTTTCGATTTATACGCAATTGCTACCGGCATTCCAGGGAATTCTGAAACAGCATGACCAGGATATGGAACGATTCTTCGATACGGTTACAAAACTGAGCAAGCTGCCGAAACATGAGCGGAATTTGATACTGCAAAAAGCTGCCGAAGGCAGTCAGTCATGGAAAACCGCTGAACAATAATCTTTACACTCCATTCCACCCTCCTTATTCGCACACTATGCCACCCGCAGACCAACAAACCGGAACCCGGCCCGAACCCGTATCTTTCATGGAAGCATTCGTGTATTGGCTGAAACTGGGTTTTATCAGTTTTGGCGGACCGGCTGGACAGATCAGCATGATGCACCAGGAATTGGTCGAGAGACGGCGCTGGATTTCCGAGCAACGTTTCTTGCATGCGCTGAATTACACCATGGTGCTGCCCGGCCCGGAAGCCCAGCAACTAGCGACCTACATCGGTTGGCTGATGCACGGCACCTGGGGCGGTATTATGGCCGGCGCATTGTTTGTACTGCCGTCGCTTTTGATTCTAATCATTCTGACGTGGACCTACTTGGTTTATAGTGAAATACCGGCTGTCGCGGGTATTTTGTATGGCATCAAACCCGCAGTCACGGCGATTGTTCTTTTCGCAGCTTACCGGATCGGTTCGAGAGCGTTGAAAAACAATCTGCTACGTGCCATTTCAGTCGCGGCATTCATCGCCATCTTTGCACTCAATATTCCTTTTCCCTATATCGTCTTGATAGCGGGCTTGACCGGATACATCGGATCGCACTATGCACCGGACAAATTCAGAGCAGGCGGACATCACGAAAAATCAAAAAATACATACGGCCCGGCTTTGATTGATGATGACACCCCTGTTCCGGAACATGCCCTATTCCAGTGGAGCCAGTTCATACTGCTTATTGTAATCGGACTGTTCATTTGGGGTGGCGTCATGGCACTGCTCGCCATGCAATACGGCTGGGATGGCACACTGACACAAATGGGCTGGTTTTTCACCAAAGCAGCGCTCATGACATTTGGCGGCGCTTACGCGGTGCTACCTTATGTTTATCAGGGTGGTGTCGAGCATTACGCGTGGTTGAATCCGGCACAAATGATCGACGGATTGGCGTTGGGTGAAACGACACCCGGCCCGTTGATCATGATCGTCGCGTTCGTTGGTTTTGTCGGCGGCTGGACTAAAGCGCTGTTCGGACCCGATTTGTTGATGTTAGCGGGAATTTACGGTGCCGCTGTTGCGACGTTATTCACATTCTTACCGTCTTTTCTTTTTATTCTTTTGGGCGGCCCAGCGGTGGAAGCAACCCGTCACGATCTCAAATTTACCGCACCGTTGACTGGCATTACAGCTGCGGTTGTCGGGGTTATTGTCAACTTAGCAATATTCTTCGCTTACCATGTCCTGTGGCCGCAAGGATTTAATGCCGGATTTGAATGGTTCTCCGCTTTGATTGGAGTCTGCGCATTTGTCGCTTTATTCAACTATAAAGCCGGAATTGTTACGGTGATCTGCACATGCGCCACTGTGGGGTTAGGATATACTTTGCTGCTGAATTGAAACCCGCGCGTTTGAATTAACCGCCAACGCGCTACTTTAATTGCTTGCGGCAGTAAGCCGGGAAGTTATTTGTTGCTGGATTGAGTCCTCGGTCAAATCTTTGTATTGCTCCCGTATCGCGATAATTTTATCGATATTCTCAATAAATAATTGCACTAATTGAGGATCAAAATGCGTTCCCGCTTTACTCTCGATATATTCGATTGCTTTCCGCATCGGCCACGCTTCTTTGTACGGCCTTTGTGACGTGAGCGCATCAAATACATCGCTGATCGCTGTAATGCGGCCTTCAATAGGAATCGACGCTGCTTTCAGTTGTTTGGGATAACCGCTCCCATCCCAATGCTCATGATGCGACAGTGCAATACTCGCTGCCAATTGCACCATCAAGGATTCGTGACTGGCCAACAAATCGGCACCCATTTGCGCATGATTACGCATTCTCTCCCATTCCATATCGGTAAGCTTCCCTTGTTTCAGCAAAATATGGTCAGGGATACCGATTTTGCCTATATCGTGCAAAGGCGCGGCTTTTTCAATCAGGTAACAAATATGCGCGGGCAGACCCAATGCTTCCGAGAGAATACGCGCATATTTACCCACGCGTATGACATGCTTTCCGGTATCGTTATCACGCATTTCGCTGACTCTGGCCATGATATTGATTAATGTATCCGTGGCTTTATCCAGCTCTGAAGTGCGCTCTTTTACTTTTTTCTCCAGTTCTTTTGCAATATCTTGCTTTGCTAAATAAGCGGCCCTTACCCGTAGCAAATTCTTTACGCGCAAAATTACTTCCGTTTGGTCGAACGGTTTATTCACAAAATCCTGCGCACCCAGCAACAGTGCTTTATTCCGGGTCTCGTTACCCTGTTTTCCAGTTAGTACCAGAATGGGCACGAGTTGCTCGCTGACCGGCGACGCATTGATCTGCCGCATGACCTCGAATCCATCTATTTTTGGCATTTCAATGTCAAGCAATAGCAAATCGTAATTATTTTCCTGCATGGCAGGCAAAACCCGCGTGGGATCCGTCAGACTCGTATGATGATAGTACCCTTCCGATTCCAATAACTTACTCAATATCAAAATATTAGTAACGGAATCATCACAAATCAGAATTTTTAAATGTGCTGTATCGATGCCCATAATGCTTTGTTTCTTTATAGTTGTAATACCGCTTGGTAACGGCAAAAATGACAGATTATTGAGTGGTAATGGCCCGTTCATTCCGGGTGTGACTGACGCACTCCTGAACCGCTATATCAGCTTATGAGCAATAAAATTAGCTTGTCACGCAATAAGAATTCGCCAGCTGATATGATTCCGTACCCAATAAAATTCCCGATATTCTGATTACGAAGGAATCACCATGAGCGAACCCATCATTCATTGCCCCAATTGCGCAACGGAAATCAAATTGACCGAATCTCTGGCCGCTCCGCTGATCCAAGCAACGCGGCAAGAATATGAATCGAAATTGGCGCAAAAGGAGGCAGATGTTTCCAAACGCGAAGCCACACTCAAAGCCCAGCAGAAATCACTGGAAGACGCGCAGAAAAACATTGATGAGCAAGTTGCCAGCAAGTTGAAGGCGGAACGCGCGCTGATCGCCGCCGATGAAGCCAGAAAAGCAAGATTGGCAATAGCAACCGACTTGGATGCGAAATCAAAAGAACTGGCCGAATTGCAGGAAATTCTCCAGCAACGCAACAACAAACTGGAAGAAGCGCAGAAAGCGCAGGCCGATTTGATCCGGAAACAGCGTGAATTGGACGATGCCAAACGCGAATTGGATTTAACCGTCGAAAAACGCGTGCAGGAATCGATCACCCTGGTTCGTCAAAAAGCCAGACAAGAAGCCGAAGATGGCCTCCGGCTCAAAGTCAGTGAAAAAGAAGAACAGATTGCATCAATGCAGCGGCAGATTGAGGAATTGAAGCGCAGAGCCGATCAGGGTTCGCAGCAACTCCAGGGCGAAGTTCTGGAGCTCGAACTGGAAACCACGCTGCGGCTCAAATTTCCGTTGGATAGTATTGAGCCTGTTGCAAAAGGCGAATTCGGCGGCGATGTGCTGCAAAGAGTCATGGGACCATCGGGGCAATGGTGCGGTGCGATTTTGTGGGAATCCAAAAGAACCAAGAATTGGAGTGATGGCTGGCTGGCAAAACTTCGCGGCGATCAACGCATCGCAAAAGCGGAAATCGCGGTGCTGGTATCCAGCACATTACCGAAAGACATTGAAACATTCGGTCAGATCGATGGCGTTTGGATTACTGAACCTCGTCTGGCGCTGCCACTTGTCATCGCCCTGCGTCAATCCCTGATCGAAATCGCCAACACACGGCAAACTCAGGAAGGACAGGAGACCAAAATGGAATTGGTCTATCAATATTTGACCGGACCACGATTCAAACATCGCATCGAAGCCATTGTTGAGAAATTCTCCGACATGCAGGCTGATCTCGACAGAGAACGCAAAGCCATGACGCGGCTATGGGCCAAGCGGGAAATGCAAATTCAGGGCGTGATTGAATCCACCGTAGGTATGTATGGCGATCTGCAGGGCATTGCAGGGCGCGCGCTACCCGCCATTGAGGGATTGGAGTTACCGATGTTGGATTTGCAAGACCCTGGAAACGAACCTTAACCAGCCCCTTTATGTTCATTGCAAAAACCTCCTCATCGCCCACACTACAATGGTTTCAAGAAATTTCATGCAACCAGCCGGAATTAGCCAAGTAAGAAAATTTACTCGAGTACCTAAAGAAATTTAACCAGCCTTCGTTAAAAAAGCGTACTTGTAACGCTATATGATAAAAAATGAGTTTATCGATCAATACCAATCTAGGAGCGTTGAATAGTTCGCGGTATTTATCCGCAACTACAAACGATCTCGGCCGTTCATTAGAACGGCTGTCATCGGGTATGCGGATTAACAGCGCTAGGGATGACGCGGCGGGCCTCGCCATCTCGGACCGGATGACATCGCAAATCCGCGGCTTAAATCAGGCGACCAGAAATGCCAGCGATGGAGTCTCGATGCTGCAAACCGCCGATGGCGCATTGACTTCGGTGACTTCGGCATTGCAGCGCATCCGTGAACTTTCCATACAAGCAGCGAATTCAACCAATAGTCTCAGCGACAAGAAAGCGTTACAAGAAGAAGCGAATCAACTGATTCAGGAAATAGAGAGCGTTTCCACCACGGCTACATTCAACGGCGACAAAACATTCGATAATTCCGGCAGCAGTGTTCTCGGTAATTCCGATCAACTGGCTGTTATGTACGGATTACAAAATGGCTGGCTGGAAGATGCGGAAAGCAAGATCCAGCAATATTTCGGCATTTCCGCCGATGGCGCCGACATGAATATCGAGCTGACAACGTTTACCGATGGCGCGGGCGGAACTGCTGCCCGGGTGGTAGGTTCGGTACCCGGAAGCTATACGGGTAAGGCGACTAATGTCAAATTACAGATCGATATGAGCGACTTCACGCCACCCAATTTACCCGACGGCGGCAATGCGCCATTTTATAACGACCGGATTATTGCCCATGAAATGGTACACGCCGTGATGTACCGGAGCATGAATATCGGTTCGATGTTTGATCCCGCCGGAGATCAAACATGGTTTATGGAAGGCGCTGCGGAATTCATCCATGGTGCCGACGAGCGCTTGCAGCCGTCGATCAGCGGCGTCGGCATCGGCGGTGTCATGGCTAAAGCAGCCACTTTCGGCTCAGCCGGTGCAGCCTGGGGAGGAACTTCGGATGACTACTCCGCAGCCTACTCCGCCGTGCGCTACTTGCATCAAGTGATCAAGGATAACGGCGGCACCGGCATCAAAGATGTCATGGTTTACTTAAACCAGAATCAAAGCGCCACACTCAGCGACGCCATCAGTGCCGCGACCGGCGGCTTATATGCTACCGCCGATGCCTTTAATGCCGATTTTGTCGCGAACGGAGCCGCATACATTGCCGGTATGAATCTGACCGATACCGACACCGGAGCAATTGGCGGCTCAAATGCCGATGGAGGTGCAATCCAAACCGCCAAAAGCGTTATTTCCGATACCGGTTCAAGAGGCGGCACCAATCCACTCGGCGGATTTAACGAAATCTGGGAAAATATAAATGCCGCTGCAGTCGGTAATAACAAACAGTTGCAGGTCGGTGCAAACAAAACCGATACCATGAATGTCACCTTCGGAGCAGTCAATACTGCCGCGATGAGTATCCAAAGTGTGGATCTGGTTAACAATGCAGGATTTGCCACCTACATGATGGATCTGGCATTAAATCATGTCAATGAAGAAAGATCGAAGATCGGTGCACAGCTGAACCGGCTGGAATCGGTCATTACCAACAACAATACCAGTGTCGAGTCTACCGTAGCGAGCCGGTCACGTATCCAGGATGCCGACTATGCGCAAGAGACCACTATGCTGACCAAAACACAGATTATGCAGCAGGCCGCCACTGCGGTATTGGCACAAGCCAATACATCGCCGCAAATGTTGATGGCGCTGCTCAAGTAAGCCAGCCGCATTGTAGATTTCCCATCCCGCTTTTTACCCTCCTGTTTCTGCGCAAGAATTATTTCATTCACCTGAAATCCTGTTGCTTATTGCGTTTGAGCTGATACACTGAATTCCAGGAAATAGTGACAGCGAAATCATCCGCAATTCGATGTGAACCGCTCGAAATTCATCGTTAATCACACGAAAGGTTAATCATGACAGACATTGATTATAAAAGACGTCAATTCCTGCAATATACCGCTGCAGGTACCTTGGCTGTCGCCATGCCCGGTTTCGCATTGGCCGAAAACCGCGTTATTAACAAAACGCCCGACCATTCATTCAAAGCCGACGTTGAAATTGCATTAACCGCTCAGACTGCGGATGTCCCTATCTTGCCGGGCGCTCATACGCATGTCTTCAAATACACCGGAAAATTACTCAAAGGACCTCAGACCGCGCTCAAGGAATTGCCCGGTTATCTAGGGCCGATCCTCAATTTTGAACAGGGTCAGAAAGTCCGGATATACTTTCATAACCAATTACCGGAACCGTGCGTTACCCACTGGCATGGCATGCATGTACCACAATTGATGGATGGACATCCGATGTATGCGATCCATCATGGCGAGCAGTATGTTTACGAATTTGAGGTAAAAAACCCGGCTGGTACCAATTGGTATCATTCGCATACCCATGAATTAACGGCTTCTCAGGTATATCAAGGCTTGGCCGGATTGATCACCATAACCGATGAAGCCGAGCGCAAACTGGAATTACCCAGCGGTGAGTATGATATTCCTCTGGTCATTCAGGATCGCAGTTTCTCGCAGGGTAATCAATTACGCTACATGCTGAACATGCATCAACGCATGCGCGGCTTTCTGGGCGACACGATCCTGGTGAATGGCCAAAGTGACAATGCTATCGCCGTTAAAACACGGGCCTACCGCCTGCGCATTCTGAATGGATCAAACTCCAGAATCTACAAGCTGGGCTGGAGTGATGGCACACCGGTAACCGCGATCGGCACCGATGGCGGGTTACTGGAAAAACCGGAAGCTTTCCCCTACATCATGCTCGCCCCCGCCGAACGGGTCGAACTGTGGGTCGATTTCAGCGGCCGCAAACCCGGTTCCGATCTAACGCTGCAAAATCTAGCCTATCAGGGATCCGCCGCACATATGGGAGGAGGCATGGGAGGCGGACGCCATGGTATGGGCCGGATGGGTATGATGGACGGAGCTTCAGGCCAGAACGACGTGTTTCCCGTCGTTAAATTCCAGATCACCGAGCATGTCAGCGATTCACCCGCATTACCGGCCACACTGGTTCCATTGCACCGCTTGACAGCCACGGATGTTACCCACCCCGACACCACTGTGCCGATTACTATTGGTATGCGGCATATGGCATTCAATCTCAATGGTAAGACGTTTGAGATGCAAAACTATTCCGAGCTGGAAAGAATTCCGCTGAATTCCATTCAGAAAATCAAAATATCCCATGATAACCAGGGAATGGGTGGAGGAATGCGCGGTGGCCGGGGTGGTGGCATGGGCATGATGATGGCATTGCCGCATCCCATCCACATTCATGGCCAGCAGTTTCAAATCCTGTCGCGCAAACAAAATAACCCAGGCGGCGCTTACGATACGGTCAAGGATGGATTCATTACCAGCGGTTGGAAAGACACTGTCTTGGTCATGCCGGGGGAAGAAGTGGAAATCATTAAACCGTTCAAGGACTATAGCGGTTTATTTCTTTATCACTGCCATAACCTGGAGCACGAAGACATGGGTATGATGCGCAATTTCTTTGTCAGTTGATTTCTCGCGGATCGGCTTACTGGTTTTATCGCGCATATTCCACTGGCAACTCAATCCAGAAAGTACTGCCCACACCCAATTCACTGTCGGCGCCGACTATACCGCCCATTAACTCGACAATCTGGCGCGTAATGGATAATCCGATACCGGTCCCTTCAATGCCGCTATTCGTAGCATCCAATCGATTAAACGGCTGGAAGAGTTCAGCCATTTTATGCGTCGCGATACCGTTCCCGGTATCGGTAATGAGTATCCGCAGATAGCCCGGATTGTCCGATGAAGCGCTCGCGCCGATATGCACTGTGCCGCCTTTGCGGTTGTATTTAACGGCGTTGGATATCAGATTGAGCATGACTTGCTTAAACCGGATTCGATCGGTATGAAGTACCTTACCGGCCACGCCAGCTTGCACCAGTTGAACACCCAGCTTATCCGCTTGGGTCTGCACCAGGCTGATACACTCCTCGATAATCGGACCAATTTCAACCGGCTCCAACTTCAGATCGATCCGTCCCGATTCGATCCGGGCCAAGTCCAGCACTTCATTAATCAATGCCAGCAAATGCGTGCCCGCATTCCTGATTTCCTTGATGTACTTAAGATGTTGACTGCGGGGATCTTCCAGCTCCATTAACTGGCTAAACCCCAGAATCGCATTCAGGGGTGTGCGTAATTCGTGGCTCATACTGGAAAGAAATTGGGATTTGGCCTGGTTGGCCCGTTCCGCTTCTTGCCGCGCATGAATAAGCGCCTCCTCGGCAGCCTTGCGCTCAGTAATATCTTCGGCAATACCCTCGATGCACAAATCGCCGTTCGCATCGCTGGCCGGATGCGCCGAGGCCAGGATCGTGCGTTCGCTGCCATCCGGATGAACAAAACTCATCTCGAATTGCACGAAATCCATTTTTCCTTGCGCAATCTGGGTCGCGACAGAATAAGCATGATCCAGCGAATCCGGGTGCCAATTAGTAATTGCGATCCCAGAATCTTCCGATGGCTTCTTCCTTCGTAATACCAAAAACTTTATCGACCCCGCTGCTGATGTAGGTCAGTTCGCCTGTTAATGCTTTGTGGCTATAAATGACAAATTTACCGCCAATGTCTTCCACCAAGCGTTGATATCGTTCCTGACTTTCCCGCAGCGCCTGTTCCGCATGCAATCGCGCGGTAATATCTTCGATAATCGACCAGATCAATTCCCGGCCGGAAGCATCGCGGATCACGACACCGTTGAGTTGAACCTGATACCGGTTACCATCCTTACGGATATATTCCTTCCGGTAAGGGCCGAAACTGCCCAGTGCGCGCAAACTCTCAAGCTGGCGCGCCTCATCGGCGGCATACTCCCGCGGTGTAATATCCCAGTAAGTCAGATTAAGAAACTCCTCACGTGAATAACCGGTAGGCGCTAACAAGGCATCATTGAATTCGATGAATTGGCCGGTAGCATAATCGTTTAAGGCGATACCAACCGGTGACATTACGAACAACGTTCTCAGGCGTGTCTCGCTATCCTGGTTCTTTTGATGAAATCTGGCTATCGCAATCAGCGGCAATAGAATTAAAACACCGGTTAGAATCAAGCCCAGCCGGAAAAGAATAGACTCGCCACTTGCGGCAGACCAGCCGCCTTTAGGGATTGCCGCCATCCGCCAGGAACTATTATCCGGTAAGGAGATATCGAGCAGTACAGGACGCTGATCGAAGATCTGGCCGGTTCCGAAAAACACCTTGCCGTTTTCCTGCCCATCGTTCCGCCGCAGCGCAATATCAAATTCTTCCGCAAGAACCAGTAAACCGCTTGCCCGGTATAACTGGTCCACATCGATCACGGCGGAGATCACTCCCCAAAATGCATGATCCTCTCCGGATTCATGGTGATCGAGAAATACCGGGATGCGCGCAATAAAGCCTTGCCCACCTTGAACCAGATCGACTGGCCCGTCAAATATAAGACTTTCACTGTCGCGCGCTCGCAGCACGGCTTCAAGTTGCTTGGGATGATGGCGGAAATTCAAACCGATGGCCGCTTCGTTGCCTTCGAGCGGATACATATACTTTATGATTAAATCGGGCGCTGCGCCGATATTGCGCAATTGCGACCGGCCTTTGAACAGATATTGAGCCAATTGGGCAAATTTATCCGCCGGTAGATCCGGCTCAACCGAAACCGACGCGACCAGACCTTGCACCAGTTGCGCATTACTGGTGATGTGACCTTCCAAGGTGGCACGCAACAGGCTAAGCCGGGCAAATACCGTATCACGCAAATCGCGCTCTTGGTTTCGCGAATGCAAATGATCGACATAGAATCCGACCGGCAGAAGGCAAATTCCAACCACGAACACCGGCAAAAAAATAAATTGCCTATTGTGTAAGCAAGACAGGAATCGAGCGGCGGCGTTATGCATCATAAGTCACGAATAAGTTGCATGAGAAAGCATGGCTGAGCAACAGAATAAAAAGTTAAATGACCGATGATTATCCGCCCAATCATGTCAAACCGCACACGCATTTCCGGTCAAAAGCAGCAGGCGCTTTGGCATTTTTCATCATAACCACCCGGTCTCTCATAAAACCTGCCATTCAATCCCGTTCATCAAAAAGAACTACGGAGAAAACTATTTTTCCATGTCAGGATCGGAAGAATCGCGGAAAAGATCACCTTTCACATCGCTGTTTATCCTATAGAAATCACGCCAGCTTTTTATAATGACACATCCTGGCATTCATTCCGGCCATCGGTAACTTAATGATCAATGTTACTCATTAATAATAGGCAAACAACATGAATCAAATTGCATTCAATGAAATGAAATACCGGCCGGAAGAATCCGCCACATCCGGCCCTATCGATTTGCAGCAAATCCTTGCACACATCAATGCACTGCCCGCCATGCCGGTCATTGCGCAAAAATTGCTCGGGCTGGCGTTGAACACCGATCATGGCGAAACACAGATGCTCAAGCTGGTCGCGCAAGACCCGCAGATCTCGGCCAAGATCATCGGATTATCAAATTCCGCTTTGTTCGCAACGCCTGGCATCATCACGTCGATCATCGATGCCGCCATGTATCTCGGCTTGACGCAAATAAAATCGGTCGCCATCGGCATGGCAACCGTTTCGGCATTGACCAAACCGCCCGAAGGCAAATTGAAATCCGCCGATTTATGGGCTCACAGTATGACCATAGCCTCGGCCATGCGCGTTATTGCCAAACACATGCCCGCAAAAACCAGACCCGTGGACGAGCAAATCTTCCTCGCGGGACTGCTGCACGACATCGGTTACAACGTGCTTAATTTTATTGCCAAGGATACGTGTAACGCACTCTACGAAAAACTCAATACCCCATCGGATGCATCACCGCTGGAAATAGAACATGCGCTGCTCGGCACGCATCATGGCGAGATCGGCGCACAACTCGGCATTCACTGGGGATTACCGGCTGAAATCATTGCCGTCATCCGCTATCACCACATCCCCAATAGCGCGAACGCCGAAATCGGCCAACCGCTGGTACGGCTCGTCAACCTAGCCGAGCGAATGCTGCCGGATTTTGCGATCATCGAATCCACCGCGCAAGAAATTACTCCACAGGAATGGATCGCACTTGGCATCGATCCAGGCAAAGCAGACAGCATTGCCGAGCAAATCAGCAGTGTCGCGGAGCAGGCCAAACAATTGATCAGTATTATTTAACCATGCTAACCAGCCACTTAGCCGAACCGGCTTCGATTCTTACAGTAGCTATCGAAGTCAGCGCAAGTAAAATTGCCGTCAAAAATGAATTGGAATGAATCCAATTTAAGTGTTGAGCTATGTTGGGTAGTAAGAAACATCAATTTTCCTCAGCCGCATTCTGCCTCGCCGCATAAACATATCCCCCAATCGCCCCCATAATCACCCCTAACGGCGCTGCGATGAAGAGTCCGATCATCGGCCCTTGGTTGGTGTCTTTGGAAATGGCCATCGGCCCGAGAAAACCCAGGGTAAAAAATAGTCCGCCCAGGATTAATGCGCCGCCGGTAATCGCAACCCAAGTGCTTATTCTTTCTCCGGCAACCAATTTCCAGGTAAACCACGCGGCGAAGGTTGCGCAGACAACCGAAACGGTGGCGGAAAGCCAGGCAGGAAAGCCGGTTGTAATCGTTAGAATGGTGCTGATAGAGAACAGTACAATCAAAAACATCAAGAAAGAGACGAGTGGTTTAAGGATCTGAATCATTGCAGCGTGTATCCGTTGAGTGGTCATTTAACAGCGCAGCATTGTAAACTATCTCCCGGACATCCACCGCTTGGTTTTACCACATGAGGCCAGCTTCACTATGAACACATTTAACCCGCAGCGGCGCAAATTATTGCAGTACGGTTTCATGGCATTGGGTGCATTTGCCGGTAATGTTTTGCTGCCGTCCGCTGTCCGGTCGGCAGCGTCGCTGGCAGCGCTGGGCGAACTTTTACCGCCGGACCGGAACGGTGTGCGTTTGCCCGCGGGTTTTACCTCACGCATCGTCGCACATTCGGGTCAGAAAATTTTCGATTACCGCTGGCACGCGGCGCCGGATGGCGGAGCGACTTTTGCCGCCCCGGATGGCGGCTGGATTTATGTGTCCAATAGCGAGCTGGATAAACAGGCGGGCGGCGCAGGCGCGTTGCGCTTCAATTCTCAAGGTGACATTGCCGATGCGTATCCGGTTCTGAGTCACACTAACCGCAATTGCGCGGGCGGGCATACGCCGTGGCAGACTTGGCTGTCGTGCGAGGAAACCGATACCGGCCGGGTGTGGGAATGCGATCCGTTTGGCCGCCAGGCGGCGCAAGTCCGAAGCGCGCTCGGTGTATTCCGGCACGAGGCGGTCGCGGTGGATATGCAGAATAAGCAGCTTTATCTCACCGAGGATCAACCAGATGGTTGTTTGTATCGTTACACCGCACGGACATTCGATGCCGCCGGAAATCCCAATCTCGATGACGGTGTGCTGGAGGTGGCCGAGGTCCTCGATGGCCGCATTGGCGCAGTGCGCTGGCATGCCCTGCCCGATCCGCTCGCCATCGCCACGCCAACGCGTAAACAGATCGCCAGCAGCACCCATTTTAACGGCGGCGAAGGCATCTGGTATCACCACGGCATCGTTTACTTTGCCACCAAAGGCGACAATCGGGTGTGGGCGTACGATGCGCATCGGCAACATCTGAGCATTCTCTACAACGCGGCTTCGTACCTCTTGCCGGTATTGACCGGCGTGGACAATATCACCAGCAATGCCGCGGGGGAATTGCTCGTGGCTGAGGATGGCGGCGATATGCAGATCGTGGTTCTGACCGCCGGAAAGGTTTTACCGCTATTACAGCTGGTTGGTCATGACCGTTCGGAAATCACCGGTCCGGCGTTCAGTCCCGGCGGTTCGCGGCTGTATTTCAGCTCGCAGCGCGGCAAAACCGGGCACGCCGAGGACGGCATGACGTTTGAAATTTCCGGACCATTCTGAAACTATCCTCCGATACTTGATAAATCGATATAGCGAACCCATTTAGTGTGAAAGAGCAGGTTTCGTAGTTTAGGCATGAAACTTCATTTTCAGGATGAAAGCGGCAATAATGCAGACGCGCGGTAGCCGCATGACCAACGAGGGGGATTAACTTGGAATTCAAGGATTACTACAAAACATTGGATGTCTCGCGCGATGCGACAGCGGAAGAGATTAAGAAATCGTTCCGCCGTCTGGCGCGCAAGTACCACCCGGATGTTTCCAAGGAAACGGATGCCGAATCGAAAATGAAAGAAGTCAACGAAGCGTACGCGGTACTGTCCGACCCAGAAAAACGCGCCGCCTACGATCAGCTCGGGCAAGGCGGATTTCAGCCGGGCAGCGATTTCCAGCCGCCGCCCGGATGGGATAGCGGTTTTGAATTCAGCGGGCGTGGATTTGACGGTGCACAGACGGCGGATTTCAGCGACTTCTTTGCGCAATTATTCGGCGGAAAAATGGGCGCTGGCACCCAGCACGCGCATCATCGCAGGCGCGGCGAAGATCATCACGCCAAAATCATGCTCGATTTGGAAGACAGTTATCATGGCGCCACTCGGAGCCTGACGTTGCGCATGCCAAAACTCGACAATCAGGGGCGCACCGTGCTGGCCGAACATACGCTGAATGTGCGCATTCCTAAAGGCGTGCACGCCGGGCAAGTGATCCGGCTGGCCGGACAAGGCGGTCCAGGGTATGCCGGTGAAGCAGCCGGAGACTTGTTCCTGGAAGTTCACTTCAAGCCGCACAGCCGTTACCGGATTGAAAACAAGGATATCTACGCCACATTACCGGTCGCACCCTGGGAAGCGATACTAGGGGCAACCGTCAAAATACCGGTGCCGGATGGTCAAGTCGAAGTACGCGTGCCGGAAAATTCCCAATCTGGACGCAAATTGCGCTTAAAAGGCCGCGGCATCCCGGCGGCGGCACCCGGCGATTTGTATTTGGCGCTAGAAGTGGTGCTGCCGCCCGCCGCGACGGAAAAAGCGCGTGAATTTTACCAAACGATGGCGCAGGAACTCGCATTCAATCCGCGCCAGAATCTCGGAGCCTAGGCCATGTCGAATGAAATTGAAGCCATTTTACTGGAAGATGCCCTATTCAGCCTGGATGAGCTGGCGCACAGCTGCCATGTGAGCCGGGAATGGATCATCGAACGCGTGCAATGGGGCTTGTTACGCGATGACGATTTAATCGGCGCCGCCCCGGATGCATGGCTATTCGACAGCCGCAGCTTTATGCGCATCAGAAGAATCATCGCGGTGGAACGCGACTTCGAAAGCAATCCGGAATTAGCCGGACTGGTCGCCGATATGATCGAGGAAATTGAGTCGCTACACGCCCGGCTGAAAGCATCCGGATTGGATGAAAGCTAAAAAATTATCGATTCGATAAACGAATTCATCAGGAAATCACCATGTCTTTACATATCGTGTGCCCGCATTGCCATGCCACCAACCGCGTACCGGCAGACCGCCTCGGCGCATCGCCCCAATGCGGCGCTTGCCATCAGCCGTTGTTTGCCACGCAACCTGCCGAATTGACAGAACTTCATTTCAACCGGCACATTGCCAATAACGACATTCCGCTGCTGGTGGATTTCTGGGCGCCGTGGTGCGGTCCCTGCCGCATGATGGCACCGGCCTTCAGTAAAGCAGCGGCTGCTCTGGAGCCGCACATGCGTCTGGTTAAAGTCAATACCGAAGAAGAGCAAGGATTAGCCGCTCGTTATAACATTCGCAGCATTCCAACCTTGGTACTATTTAGAGGCGGCCGGGAAATCGCCCGGCAATCGGGCGCGATGGGCGAGCACGATCTGATACGATGGGCACAAGCCTATAACAAATAATGAAAAATAATCACTAAAGGAGCAAATATTCATGCCCAACGGATTCTTTTCCCGTTTCATCTGGTACACGCTGGCCGGTGTATTGCTGGTGTTATTTTTTCACAGCTTCCTTTATCACTATTTTCCGAATATTTTTCATTTGAATCTCTTTTCCGGCCAGAACCAGCAAGAGAGCGCGGAACCTCGTGTCGTACAAGCGCGCGGCAATCTGGCCGAGGATGAGAAAAGCACGATTGAATTGTTTGAAAATTCGCGCGACTCGGTGGTGTTTATCACCACCCGCCAGCGCGTCATGGATGCCTGGACGCGCAATATTTTTTCCGTTCCCAGCGGCACCGGCTCGGGGTTTATCTGGGACGATAGCGGGCACATCATCACCAATCTTCACGTAGTTAAAGGCGCCAGCGAAGCCACCGTGCGCCTGGCCGACGGACGCGATTACAAGGCTTCCCTGGTCGGCGCAAGCCCGGCGCACGACATCGCCGTGCTGAAAATCGGCATTGGCTTCCAGCGGCCAGCCCCGGTGCCAATCGGCACAAGCAACGACCTTAAGGTGGGGCAAAAAGTATTCGCCATCGGCAATCCTTTCGGCTTGGATTGGACGTTGACCACCGGGATCGTCTCCGCGTTGGATCGTTCCTTACCAGGTGGAGATGGCCGCACCATCGACAATCTGATCCAGACCGACGCCGCCATCAACCCTGGCAATTCCGGCGGCCCGCTGCTCGATTCCGCAGGCCGTCTGATCGGCATCAACACGGCCATTTACAGTCCCAGCGGCGCCAGCGCCGGGATTGGCTTTGCCGTACCGGTCGATACCGTCAACCGCGTCGTTCCGCAAATCATCAGCCGCGGCAAATATATCCGCCCGGCCATGGGCATCACCGTCGACAGCAAACTGAACAACCGTTTGACTCAATTTCTGAAAGTGAACGGCGTGGTTATCCTAAGCATCGGCCCCGGCTCAGCCGCCGACGAAGCCGGACTGCGCGGCGCGACACTGACCCCGGAAGGCAACATCATCGCCAACGACATCATTGTTGCTGTTGATGGAAAACCCATGGATTCAGTGGAAAAACTGCTGAACCGTATCGATAGCTACAAAGTCGGTGACACCATCACGATTACCGTGCTGCGTAAAGGTGAGAAAATGGACGTGCCGGTTACGTTGCAGCCGGGTGAATAATTGGATAAGTCTGATTCCGCATAAAGGCGGCTCGTCATTGTTTCAGGGTAACTGACGAGCCATTCAATTGCCCGTCAGTGAGTACAATCAGCGAATAATCATCGCTGCCGCCCGCGCGGCGCGCAGCCTTGAATGCATTCACAAGATCAGTTCAGACTTCATTGGCAAAGAGCGCAGCAATCTGTGCATCATCCAGGGCTTCATTCAATCCATCGCTGCATAGCAGAATACTAGCGGAGTCAGCCGCCTGCTCGGCGGTGATTTCACCGTGATCAATTGATCGAAAACGATCCAACTTTAGAATCAGATCGCGTTGGGTTAAGCGCCTTAAACTCATGCCCATCGACTTTGTCGCCCGGCAACCACTGTGGCAACAGCATGTTCCAGAGAGCCAATGCTTCGCTAGCGATTAGTTGGAAGTCAATCGGAGAACAGCGGGTAGTCATGGCTGCGCCACTGGCGTTTGTCGTGTTTCGAACACAATCCGCGCGATTACAAATTGAAAACCCAGCGCACCTTGATTACCAAAGGCGGGCTGGGTCAGTTCGGAGGAAAGCGGAAGTGAGCGTCTGCCAGACCCGCCAGCCCGCAGAATTTTCCCCAATCAGTTCCACCCATAGAAACGAGAAGCTTGTTGCATGTGACTCAGGTGTTCGCAATAGAACTGCTAGTAGGTAGCCCAGCTCGCAAATGCAAAGGAAGAGAAGGAAAGCGAGCTGGGCCGTGCGGAAGTAAACCTTAGCAATTCAACCATCCGACTACGCATATAGCTACGACGCGCTGGTTGATGCGGTATATCCATACTTATGGGCATGAATATGATTATAATATCCGATTTATTTGATAAATGCAAACAATTCTCATTTGCATTATATCTCACCCTATCAGATGTTCTGATTACCAAGCATACGAATGCCAATCGGCGATATCGTGCCAACATGCAAATTTTGCTAATTCCAAGCACAACCCGCTCGATTACAAAAGAAAAACCCATTACACAGAAGGATAAAAACTGTGTAATGGGTCTAAAGGAATGAAACCAAGGAAGAAACATGAATACTGCTACCATCCGGCTACGCACACTCAAATGCGCTGGTTGCTGCGGTATATTCATCCAAAGCGTAGGACGAATGCTTTGCATATTACCTGAAACAAATTACAAATACAAATAATTCTCATTTACATTATTATTAACCCTGTCACAAGTTTTAGAATTGCTGTACAGCATAAATGATGATGACCAAAAAATAGTAAGTAAAACATGGATTCTTATCTTGAAAGGCCGAGAATTCTTGCTATGTGGGACTAACCTTGCTCTGTAAAAACGTATTTCTTAACTGAGGTTACACTACAAGTTAAGGAAACTAAAAAATGAAAGCAAAAAGAGTTAGGAGAGCATCGCATACACTGGAATACCAATTGGAAGCGGTGCGATTGGTTCAGGGTGGTCAATCATGTACAGCTACAGCTTGACCTGATCAAGGGGAATGTTCGGGGGCGTCCTGGATTTTGTGTAAACGGTGGTTAATAATGCCGACGCATTCTTTCCTTAAATTGAATAGTAAACCTGTTTAATGCAGGTTTCCAATCTCGCAATGGCATAGACCATTTCTTAGCGATGTTAGTTAGCGCCAAGTAGTACAAATTGATCACGGCTTTTGCTGACTTTGCGTAACCCGATTGATGATTCAATTATTCACGCTTTGTTTCCGCTTCCTTGCTGCCCGCACCATCCCGTATGCGCGCAACAAGCTCGGATGTGGAAATCCCAGAGGTATAGGTCAGTTCCTGAATCATCTCCGGCGGCAAGGATTCGCACAGTCTATATTTATCCTGGCGCTCCTGTTCCGATGCGCAGGCGAAGGTGTAAATATCGAAACCGTGTCGCTGCATGAATTCCGGGGTGACACTCGCGGGGGTTTCCGTCATGACGGCGTCGACATACTTGCAGGCAGACACTACTGCGGCGCGTTCGGCTTGCTTCATGACGGGCAGCTTGCCTTTATTTTCCACCACGCGTTCATCGGAAACCACGCAGACGGTCAGGTGCGTGCCCAATGCGCGCGCCGCCCGTAAAAAGTTGATATGACCTTCATGAAATAGATCGGCCACCATGCGGGTATAAACACGCTTTTGCCGCTGATTTTTTGGCCACACGGGAATTTCCCGATTCAGGCGCGCCATGGCGCGTTCCATCCATTGACGGCTGCGCAGTGCAAGCACGTCGTCGGGATCCTTCAGAACAATTTGATGCGCATAACACCATGCCTTGGCCAAATCTCCCAGCAGCCAACGCTGTATCAGTCTGTGATAGGCATAGCAACGCACCAGCTGGGTAAAGTTTTCCAGATTACACGCGGATATAACGGTATCCCAATGGGGATTAGGCGTGCGCCAGTCGCCGTAGAATGCGGTCAGAATTCTTTCCGGCTGGCGCGGAAACCAGACTTCACCGTAATCCGTGCTGCGTTGCGTCAGATCGAATTTGGGAAAAACTGAGACGCGCTGATACTCATCCGGGTAACCGGGCAATGCAAAACCACCGACGATCTGCTTGCCTCGCGCTTGCAGGCCGCAGACATCGAGCGTAATCCCCAATTCCGGATGGATATAATCGCGATAATTGGCGTATTCGATTCGCATCGGTGCGCGTACCCAGCCCGCTTGCTCAAGCGTCGCACAGCAGGCATCCCAGAACTCCATTTGCACAGCGATATCGAGATCCTTATCGAAATCCAGCAAGCAACCATTGCGAACCAAACCCAGCAAAGTACCGGCAAAAGGAAATGCCGGAATATCCAACTTGGCCAGTTCCGCGCAGGTCGTCCAGAGCAATTTCTCTGCTTCTCCAGAAGCGAATACATTAGTATCGGCTTCGTCAAGTTTGGCGTGTTCTTTATGCGGCGGGATTTTTCCGGATTTAGCCAGTACCATCAAATGATTCAGCGCATAAGTGAAATGCGCATGCGCGGTGGATAAATCCAGCAAAATAAAATTCGCGGTTCCGAGGACATGCGCCCAGTGCGCTTTGTGAAAATCACCCTGCTCATGCGCATAAATTTTTGCGGCGTATGCAGGCACATCGGCCGTCCGGCCCGTGCGCATCGCCAACGAACACCACAAACGCGCAACATCCGGGGATAGCGGATATTCACTTTTCAACGGTTCAAGAATTCCGTCGGCATCGTTAAATTTGCCCGCAGCGATTAATTCCTTTGCTTTCAATAACAATTCATTGAGTTTCATAGTTATGTTTAGCAGCTATTACTTTATTCCCAGCAGCTTAATCTTTTCAATTCCAATAATCAGCAATAATAAGCATTGCATTTTAACCATTATTTACTATAATAGGAATCATTCTCATTATTGTTTGTACTGATATAGTGAGTGCAAGTTTTACATTTTTAACGCATTTGGAGAAAATACTATGACAGTTAGTACATCACCTCGCCCGAATCTGGGTTCCGGGTCTATCAAGTTTATCGACGGTATCCCTTTCGAAGGTCTTGGGTCCGCCGGATTTGACGACAATGATTTACTTATTATCGGCGACGAACTGGACAATATTCTAACAGGCGGCGCAGGGCATGATGAAATCGAAGGCGGCGCCGGTAACGACATCATCAGAGAAGGCGACGGCAACGGCATCCTAAGAGGCGGCGACGGCGATGACGACATCGACGGACAAACCGGCACCGAAAGATTATTCGGCGGCAACGGCAACGATATTCTGCGGGCTGGCGGTTCAACGGATGATCGCGATCAGCTTAACGGCGGCGCGGGCAACGATACCTTCGGTTTTTATGGCGCAGGTCAATTCAGAATCTCCGACTTTACTTTAGGCGAAGACCGCTTGTTCTTCGATTCGGAGATTCTCGGAATCAATTCGGTGCCGGAATTATTGTCCTATATCACTGATATTGTAGATAACGGTGACACCGGTTTTACTGCTGAATTTCTCGGCGGTGTTGCAAACATTGAACTGGTTGGCGTCAACGTAAATGCGATTACCGCCGACATGATTGTTTTCACCCTATAATCTCACTGCGTTTTTTCCCTTTCTCCTTTAGTTTTTCCTTACAAAAAAACGGCCAATCCCGGATTTCCCGGGATTGGCCGTTAAATTACCTTATGAACCAGCTTCTGTAGCAGATAAGGCACACCTCATCATTAATCGTTCACAGCGTTGCAAGAAAAGCAGCCAAATCGGCTTTTTCCCTGTCAGTCAATCCAATAGAGAAGCGTGAATTGTAGAAATCAATCGCCGCCGCTATATCTTTCGCCGAACCGTCGTGGAAATAAGGTGGGCGCGATGCAAGCGCACGCAATACCGGACCTTTAAAACGGCCGATATCTTTCCACCGGCCAGTGATCAAAGCACGGCCTGGATCGGTGGTTTGAACAGTTTCACCGGTTGTTTTATTTCTGAGTGTATACAAAGGCATGTCCGGCGTACGGCGGGAAGCATCGGAGATACCGATGTCCAACGGCATGGGCGTGGAGTGATTACCCGAGTTAGGCGTGTTATGGCAAGTTGTACAAGTACCGGTTAATACATCAACCCCCAAATCGTCATTGATACCCTTCACACCGCGGATCTTAATCGGTTTATTGTTAAACAAAGCCTGGCCTCGCGCTATCGCACCGCGCGCTTTCTCTCGGCTATCCCGTGACCGGCTGGAGAAGCGGTTCCACGTATCGTACAGTGACATCACAATAGGATTAAAAGATTGACGAGTACGGTAATCGCCAACCAAGGTATCGTTAATACCAAAGTAATACGCCTGCTCAATTAGAGTTCTAGGCCCGCCACGGGCACCGTCATCGGTCAAACTGCCAGCTGCGTTATCTTTAACTTGTGCAGTAAACAATCCCATTTCAAACGCAACGATTTCATCGCGTTCTGCCTGGGTAAGATCCGCCAGTGCCTCGGCGTGCCCCAATGTGGCATGATTCGCTTGCGTGGATAAATCAAACGGAATTGGAGAAAAGCATGTCGTTGTTCCGTAAATACAATCGGTGGAAGTTGGATCTAAAGTAGTTTCCCGTCCTTCCCACATGACTGCGCTAATAAACTTAAGGTTAGTCGTTGGCATCGGTCGGCGGAATAACGACAACTCAGCGGCGCTGGCAAACCCGTAAGGATCATCTGCTTCGACCAGTTCGAATTCGGCATCTGCAGGTATGCCAATACCGACCCGGATATTAGCTTTATTCAACAGCATGCTATAGGCTCGACGGCGTTTCTCCACGATTGACACATCCGCCAGCGGTGAATTGGCACCGTCCACTAAACGAAAAACCGGATCCATACCTGCCGTTTTTTCAAAACGTTCTTTGATACCCTTCGGCGTAATCGCCCATCCTTCCGTCGGCACATGGCACGATACACAGGTCCGGCCATTGGTGCCGAAAGATTTAAAAAAAGCATTGTTTAAATCAATAAAACCTGCGCTGCTGTAAGTTCTATCGGTACCATAACGATTGCTACCGCTGATACTGACGGGATTCTCTGATCTGCTGCGATTAATCTCAGTAAAGTCGCCGCTAGCGAAAACTTTTGCGGTTGCAGCCATCTGTAACAATGACAATGAGATTGAAACAACCAGCCATCCATTCATGTAATTTATTACTCCTCTAAAAAATACTAAAAAACCTGGCAATTTAATGTCTCTATACACCAAGGTTTTTAGAAAGTCAGTGATGAAAAAATGGCTGGCTATAGACAGAGGGTGTCGTGGCTGGCTACGGCAGGCTCCGCGATCGCGGAGCCGGATCTGAAATACCGCGAGTAAATCTTTAACACGATTCCTCCTCGCAGAAGGGCTAAGACTGCGAGGAGGGGAATCTGCTCTTACAACAACTTACTCTCGTATTCCGCAAGAATTCCGGTCATTATTGACCACAATGCAACGGCTCTATCGGTATTGCCGTTATTAATCGCGTCTTTCAGGTCGCGAATTGCATTTTCCAGACTGGCGCGTTTCGATGCATTCAAGCGCTGGCCGAGATCAGCCAAGAAAACGCCGGTATACAGCGACAATCTTTCCAAGGCCAACATAGCTTGATTCTTATCGGCTGTGAAATTGGCTTCGATTTGATGAATACTTCTTTCTACCTGCCCCAGGATACCTTTGCTGATTTCACTCACGATTTTGTCGGCAACCACATTGGACAGTTCACCCGTGAACTGAGCTTTGATCTGATTGCTTCCCGATGGATTATCCTGGGCGATAAAACCTTCCACGATGCTGTAAAAATATTCGCCTTCGATTTGTTTTTCCCTGGCCTCATCCACATCGACAGCTCTATTCTCGACAATACCTTGAACTTCCCGTAGCACACCGATCAGAAAACTCCTGACCAGCGGAATGACGATATTTTCACGCGCCAATGCCAATGACTGACTATCTTCCGTATCGGCCTTATCAAAAGTACGTTTACCTTGAATAAAGGCGGCGGTCACTTGATAGTCGAGATCAGGATCGCTACCCGACACAATTGATTGTTTATCCGATGAAAGCACTTTGTCTTCTTTGTTCACCGTTTTGGCAATCGCCGAGTACGCGGTGTATGCTCTGTCCCATTCAAGCGCGAGCGCATCCGCCGATAAATTGCCGAACTGCTCCTGAACCAGCGTGACACGGTTGTATACAACCAGAGCAAACATTTTCTGTAGCGACTTATCGATCACTTGCAGAGCCAAACGAATTTGATTACCGGATTTAACTTGTGCAATGGCTGCCGAAACATCCAGATCAATCGTTTGCCCATAGATTTGATCAACCAGTTGTGTCAGTTGTTGTAAATCTCCGGCATATTGTGCGGCGATGGCATCGGCATCGATCGGCGCTTGATTCCGCAGCGTATCGATTGTTTGATAGCTGGCCAGCGCATTTTCAACGATGGCGGTGTGTTGCACTACTTCGTATTTAGCGCGATTCAGCGCATTCTCGTACTTGGTTAAGATTGCTGTTATCGCATTACGCGCTTGTTCGGATTTAGGAGCACTGAGTTCAGTGCTGGCAGTCATTAAATTTTCCAACTCATTTTCCAGACTGCCACGGTCTGCCGCACCCAATCGCAATTCGAGATCGGGCAACAGGACTCTGGCAAAATATTTGGCGCCTGCCGCTTCGGCCACCGCATGTGGACGGTCTTTTTCAGTGATAGCACTTGCTTGGCCATTCATTTCAGCAACGACACGACCAATAAAACCTTTTCCTAACTCACTAACAATCTCATCGGCTACAACTTTTGACGGGTCCCCTGTCAATTGCGCTTTTATCCTCAAGCTACCGGCAGGGTTTCCTCTGGCTACCAGCGATTCAATGATGCGATAAAAAATTTCGCCTTCTTTCTGCAAAACACTGGTTTCATCTGGGTCGACACCTCTCTGCTTAATAATGCCGGAGACTTCACGCAATACTCCAATATAATAGGCCCGCGCAAGCGACATCCGGATCGCATACCGTGCGATTTGCACCGTGATGAAATCCTCTTCCAAATTGCTTTTATTTAAAGCCGCTCTGATTTTGGAGAATTGATCGTTCACTTCGGCATCAAGCCCCGGATTGCTTCCTGCTTCCAGCGCTTGCCGGTCGGCTGTCAAGATTTGATTCTCTCTGGCCACCGTTCCGGAAATGGCTTGGAAGGCTGTCACCGATTCATCCAGCATGGCTGTTAAAACATCCGATGTGCCGGTTTCAAATTGGTCGCGAATCGCAGCAATACGATTCCAAATACTTTGATAGAAAACACGCTGCAGGGTTTTGTCGATCACTTGTGCTGCAAGCCTTGGCGCATAGTCGTTTTTGATGTCGTCGATCGCTGCCAGCACATCCTTATCTAAAGCCAAGGAATTGGCGGTGTCGATCTCTTGCGTCAATGTTTGCAAAGTGCCAGCATATTCCGCCGCGATTGCATCTCCATTAATCGGAAATTCTCTACGCAACGTCCCAATGGTTTTAAAAGCCGTGACGGCTGATTCAATGGTCGCGACATTGGATGCTGCCGCCACATGATTCATACCGGCCAATAAAATAAACAAACCCGCAATCATAGAATAAATCCATGAATTACTGTACCTACTAAACTTAAACATCGTCAAAGCTCCTCTTTTAATTAATAACAATAATGCTAATAACAATGATAATGATTCTTATTAATATTATCAAATAAATTTTTTATTAGAAATTAGCAATTAAGCTTGCTCGGACGGCAATCGGTGAACCTGGTGTGATATTGAAATCGTTATGCGCGGCTGCAAAATATTTGGTATCGAACAGATTTTCGATATTCAATTGCCCGCGAAAGCTTTTGGAAAACTTCGCAAATAAAGCAGCATCCACCCGAGTGAAATCCGGCAAACTGACCCGGTTAGTCAACGATGCAAACATACTGTCACGATGGATGACACCAAATGCCGCACCAATGTTTGGCGTAATGTCGTAACGGCTCCATACTGAAAAAGTGTGCCGCGGCAATTCCGCAACCGTTGCTCCCTTTCGAGCGATGCCGAGTATGTCGCTGGTAATTTCACCGGTCTGATACGCATAGCCGCCCATGACACTCCAGTTCTGGGTGAGTTGCCCTGCCAAGCTTATTTCAACACCTTCGGTACGCTGGCCTTTGGTCAGAAAGGTTTGTCCGCCAACCACAGAATTAATCACATTGGTGCGATCCAGTTGATAGACTGCAACGGTGAAAGCCAGATCGGGGCGGATATCCCATTTAACTCCGGTTTCCATCGTAGTGAATTTCTCCGGCTTCAGTGTTTCCACCGTGACATTTAACGCCGTCAACTGATCACCGGCGCGTGGAACGTAGGCTTGACTGTAACTGGCATAAAACGATACCGGTTCGATCGGTTTAAAGATCACACCGAAACGCGGCGCGATCAAATCGTCATTAGTTTTTAGATGATCCTTGAGACCATTCTTCTGCTGAAAATCGACTTCAAACGAGTCATATCGCACCCCGGCAATTACCTGCAGCTGAGGAATGATCTCGATCTGATCTTGAATATACAAGGAGGTCACATTGACGGTACTGCGATTCAATGCATCTAGGCCGTCACCCGAATTTCTATTTCTAAAAGTAATTGGTACATTGGTCAGCGGATTGCTGAGCGGCACAAAAAAATTGGTATCGGCCGCGCTGTTATTGAATAAACCGGTCTCGCGCCGGTTGTGCGTTTCTTGCCGCCCGACCTCGACACCGGCCAGCAAAGTATGGGAAATCGGACCGGTATTGAGCGAGTACAGAAAATTGGTTTGATTAAACACATTATCGCGCGATGTCGTGTTGTTGTACGCGCCCAATGGCAACATTCCGGTTTGCGGATTGAATCCGCCGCTGGCAAATACATTTTGATAGAACTTGTCATAGGTGGTATAGAGTGTGCGATTTTGCAGCGTAATGCCGGAATCGAATTTATGCTCAATGAAAGAACCGAAGGACAGTACATCAATCTCCGCGAGACTTCGCCTCGGATCGCCAAAAAATTGCGAACGGCTCACATCCACCGGGCCGGTAACTTGCCCGGTTCTTCCCACAACCGATGTAATTCCACGATCGGCGGTGCGGTCGTCGTGGAAACGCTCCATGTTGAGCACCACTTTGGTACGGCTGGTCGGTTTGATGGTTACTGTTGGCGCAATACCAAGCCGTTCCATGCTGACACCGTCCCGGAAACTGCCGGAATCTTCATATACCGTATTCAACCGGACGGCAGCCACGTCATTAATCACGTAGCCAACATCCGCAGTCATACGTTTTTGATTAAACGATCCGCCCTGGAAGGAAAACTCCCGCACCGGCTCCCAGTTTGCCATTTTGGTGACACGATTTACCACGCCACCCGAGCCGCCACGCCCGAAAATCATCCCATTAGCGCCCTTCAATACTTCCACACGGTCAATGTTATACAGATCGCGGTAGAACTCGGCGTCATCGCGGATGCCGTCGATAAAAAAATCACCGGTCGAACGGTTACCGCGAAACACCAGTGCATCGCGATTTCCTTCGCCTTGCGAAACACCGACACCTGGCACATAGCGCACAGCGTCGGCAAGACTGCGGATCGATTGATCTTTAATTAAATCACCGGTAATGACGGTGATCGATTGCGGCACATCGCGTAATAAAGTGTTGGTCTTGGTAGCGGTACTGGTGCTGGTCGCCGCGTAGCGATTGGTATTGCTGGCTGTGACTTGTATTGCTGGCAATGTGGTGACGGCTGGTTCAGAAGTAGCCGAAGGCACCGCAACGATAGCAAAACCACCGTCGCGCTGCGTCACTTGCAAGCCTGAGCCGGACAGCAATTGATCGAGCGCTGCCTTGATCTCAAAATCACCCGTCAAACCATGCGTGACTTTCCCCTGCAATAGCGCAGGATCCATCGCAAGTTTAATTCCGGCTTGTTGTGAAAATTGTGTGAGTGCGTCGTGTAGATAACCGGCAGAAATATCGTAGGTTCGCACTGTCGCTGAAGTGTTTACTGATTGTGCAACGCTAGGCTTAGGCAAAAAAGCTGCCGTTAGACACACACTGACGAATACCGCACAAAAACAGATGTATCTAGTAAAACCACGAGTAGTCATATCATGAATGAGTGCAAAATTATTTTTGCAGTGCTTACCCGATTCGCGGGTAAATATTATTATTAAAATGCAATGAATTGAATAACTAACCCGGACTCACCGGCAAGATTCCACAATCAGCCGGGAAATCCTTATTGCGCCCAAACTATTCTTGGATTTCCCTCAGATTGCTGTTTCGCACACGCAAGTTGATTGAGGAGTAAAATTTTGCAGCTGAGATTTCTGCACCAATGTCTGATCCAGAACCTCCTTGGCATGGCACGCGCACAGACCACATTGCTCCGTTACCCCCAAGCTGGCTTTTAAGTCCCTCATCCGGCCCGCGCCTTGGTAGATTGCTTCACGCAGCGCGCTTTCGGTTACACCTTTGCAGATACATACGTACATTTTAAATACCTTGCGATCTATATTTAAAAAATTCTTGTCTTACAAATAACGATCTAATGATCATTAATAATGAGAATGATTCTTAATTATACCCATTTCTTTATGAAATGCAAGATATCCAGCAAACCGGCTATCAAGCAATATAAAATACCCGACAGTCAGTCCTATCTTGGTTATCAACAAAAATTTGTTGAGTCGGTGCATGACATATAGCATACTTACTGCGCTTCGATTTTCAGTACGCACTTTCCGCGGAACATCACTCAGATTCTCTAAATTTTCACAGGCAATTTAATGTTTATCAGCGTTCTTGATCTTTTCAAAATAGGTGTAGGCCCCTCCAGTTCGCACACCATGGGTCCCATGGTTGCAGCCAAGGATTTTCGCGGCCGCGTTCAGACTTTTGTCACCAGTCATCCAATTCCGGATTTCCTGCAAGTACGCTGTACTTTACGCGGATCATTGGCGTTTACCGGTAAGGGTCACGCCACCGACCGCGCGGTGACTTTAGGCATGCACAATCACACCCCGCAAGGACTAGCCAAACTGGATGTCAATGAACTGTTCCAGAAACTCTGGCAGCAAAATACGCTGCCGATCAACGAATCGGTCACCGTGCATTTCAATCCGCCCGAAGACATTATTTTCGATCGCGGCGAACCGTTGCCAGAACATCCGAACGGCATGATTTTTCAGTTGCTGGATGGAACCGGCAAGACGCTGCTGACAGAAACTTATTTTTCAATCGGCGGCGGCTTCATCTCCACTTTGTCCGAGATTGGCCAGATCGTTGCGCCGATCAAAATGGAAGCAACCAGTTCGTGCGGTTTTCCTTTCGATTCCGCCAATCAAATGATGAAAATGTCCGCCGACAGTGGCTTATCGATTGCCGCCATGAAACGCAGCAATGAGCTTGAGCGCATGAATGAAAAAGCATTGAACGATGGTCTGGACGCCATTTGGGACGCGATGCACACCTGCCTGGAAAAAGGTTTGGTGGCCGAAGGCCGGTTGCCTGGCGGACTCAACATTAAACGGCGCGCGCACGCGCTGTTTCTGCAATTACAGAACAGTCCGCAGAAAGCCAACCTGAACGACTGGCTGTGCGCTTACGCCATGGCCGTCAACGAGGAAAATGCAGCAGGACATATGGTCGTCACCGCGCCGACCAACGGCGCTGCGGGCGTCATTCCGGCGGTGATTTATTATGCGGTCAAACACGAAGGTGCGACGCAGGAACAAGTACGCGATTTCTTATTGGTGGCCGGTGCAATCGGTGGCTTGATCAAGCACAACAGCTCGATTTCCGGTGCTGAAGTAGGCTGTCAGGGCGAAGTCGGTTCCGCTTCCGCGATGGCGGCGGCCGGTTTATGCGCGATCAAAGGCGGCTCAACAGCACAAATTGAAAATGCCGCGGAAATCGCATTGGAACATCATCTGGGCATGACTTGCGACCCGGTGGGCAGCCTGGTGCAGGTACCCTGTATCGAACGCAACGGCTTTGGTGCGATCAAGGCTTACACTGCATCATCGCTGGCCATCCGTGGCGACGGCCAGCATTTTATGTCGCTGGATAACTGCATCGCTGCGATGAAACAAACTGGCCTGGAAATGTCAGTAAAATATAAGGAAACGTCGCTCGGCGGCTTAGCGGTCAGCATCACCGAATGCTAGGGAAACGCTGATTAATTCGGCGAACATTGGGCAAATTGCACCGCTCACTTATCCCGGTGCAATTTGCCAATCACTGAACGGACACCGCGCACGACAAAGTAAACGGCGAGAACAACGAACGGGATCGCGATGCCGGTCAACAATTCGACGTTAATATCCTGCCCCGCCGCTTTCAGCGCTTTCAATCCGTAGCCCACGATACCCAGCAGATAATAGCTCAACACGACCACGGACAAGCCTTCCACCGTCTCCTGCATGCGCAGTTGCACGTGCGCCCGGTTGTCCATGGATTTCAATAAGTCCCGGATCTGCCCTTCCATCGACAAATCGACGCGGGTGCGCAATAACGCCGACGCGCGCTCCAAACGGGTCGACAATGTTTCCAGCTTGGTATGCACCAGCTCGCACGTCCCCATCGCCGACGACAGCCGCTGGATCATGAATTCCTGCAGCATCTGTAACCCTTCGATACGCTCCTCGCGCAATTCGGTAATGCGCAATTTCACGATATCGTAATAGGCTCTGGAAGCATTGAAGCGGTGGCTGGTGAGCGCGGATAAACGCTCGGTTTCCGCCGCCAGCTGGGTCAATTCATTGAGCAAGCTCTGCTCATCCTCAATGCAAGTCAGTCCGGCACTGTTTGCGGTCAACTCGGCCAGACGCTGATCGGCCCGCGCCAGTTGCGGTATGATCTTACGCGTTACGGGCAACGGTAGCATCGCCAGCATGCGGTAGGTTTCGATTTCCAGCAAACGCTGCACCAGCCGCCCGACCTGACGGCTGCGTAAATTGTCGTCATGAATCAGAATACGGCCGAAATTGTCGGCATGAATCTGGTTATCGCTCCATACACTGGCCGCGCCGCCCGCCACTTTGGAGCCGATCACCGTCCCGGAAGCGAATAAATTCACCAGTTCATGCAAACTGCGTTTAGGGTGCGAACGATCCTCCAGCGCGATATGCGTCGCCACCAGCAATTCACCCGGCAAACGCGCCAGCCAATCCTGCGGCACATACGCAACCGCCGGATGCTCAAACGGCGTGTCAAAAGGCTTGGCGCGATAAATGGTGAGACCTTTGCACAGCAAAGA
>MSXT01000027.1 GCA_002083595.1 Proteobacteria bacterium ST_bin16
CGGATAATTTTGCAAAGGTCTCATGGTATACGTCGAGTATTCGGTATGCCGTTCCCAGCGCAGGCGAAACTCGCCGCAATCCGCGCTGAAATCATTTTCGTGCGCATTCGGCGGATCGATGCCGTAACGCGTGCATAACTCACCCACCAATTGACGTTCCTGATCGACCCGGTCGCGTTCCGACAACAAAACCAAATGCGAAAGCTCAAACGGCGGCGCCAGCAACTCATACGCCACCGCGTTCAATTCGGCGTGCAGATCCTGCCGTTCCGCATATTCCGGAATCGCCAGTAATTTTTCTTCGGCAAGCGCGCCTAGTTCAGTAGCAACGGATGACAACGAGGCAGGGGAATCCATAACAATAGCCCGACTAAATATAACGAGCCTGTAGCATACCGAATTTTTATGACCCGCAAATGAATCTTTTGTGGAATGATTGCAGAGGAATGGGTTTACAGCAGCAAAAGCCGTACCGCGCGCCATAAAAAAAGATCAACGCTCAAGGAACGTTGATCGACTAACATTCAGGAAGATACTACGTACTACGCAGCGAGTCTAGCACGGCAATTGTGAAGGTTTTGTGAGAACAAAAATGACGATGGCTGTGATCAATTGCCCGCGTTTCCGTGTAAAAACCCTCCGGTATAGTAGAATTCCGCAAGCTTACTCACCGGAGACAACATGCCATCCACCGCGCCTTCAATCCTTGACCGCTATCTGGACAAAGTCATCCAGGACAACAAAGCCATCGATGCGCGCGGCGTCATGCAGGTAAACCGTATGATCGAACTGTCGATGGACGATGTATTTATCCATCTGACGGTGCGCATGAACCGCCCGGACAAACCGCAAACGCTACGCGACAGGCTCGAGCGGGAAAACTTTCCGGTTCGTGAATCAATACCGGAGGCAGCAGACATTCCCGGGCATTTCTACCTCGAACGCGTGGAAACCGAACAAGGCGTTCCCACCGGTGCACTCTGGCAACGCCATGCCGCCTGGGTGATCTTGGGCGATCCGGGCGCGGGCAAAACCACGTTGCTGAAGCACTTCGCATTGCAGGAAGCAACCGCCTGCAAAACCGATCCGGATTCGGGTTATTTGCCGGTTCTCGTGCCGCTACGCTTGCTCGGCCAGAAGCTGGAAAATCATATGCACTGGCCGCTGGAGCAAGCCCTGCTGGATTATCTGGCGCAATACGGCTTCAGCGAAATGGGTTTTACCGCTGAGCAGGAACGGCTGGAATTGCGCACGCAATTTGAAGCCTGGCTGTCGAATGGCCGCGTGCTGTGGTTGCTCGACGGATTGGACGAGCAACGCGATCAGCACGTACAGAAACGCACCGTGCAAGCCATAGAAGCGCTACGTCAACACTACCCCGGCAATCGCTTCGTCGTCACCTCGCGCATCGTCGGTTACGACGCCGCGCCACTCGGCGGCGGATTCAACACCGCCACGCTGGAACCGTTCAACGACGAACAAATGAATCAGTTTTTTCAGCGCTGGTGCTACGCGGTGGAAAAGAGCGAAGACATTGTGGACGACGAACACACGCGCAAACGCGCCGCTGACAAAGCCGCGCAATTGCTCGAGCAAATCAAACATAATCCCGGCATCCGCTTACTCGCCGCCAACCCGTTGCTGTGCACCATCATCGGACTGATCCAACGCCAGGGCGCGACGCTGCCGGAACTGCGCGTGGAGCTTTACAAACTGTGCATCGACACATTCATTTTCAACTGGGAAATGAAAAAGCGCCAGCGCAGCGATCAAACCGGCAGTCTGGATAAAGATCAGACGCAGGCGGTACTGGAAGAAATCGCGTTGCAACTGCACGAAAACTATCCGGAAAACCGTATCCCGCGCGAGCAACTGACCGGTATCGTCAGCCGGTTTCTGACCTCGCAGCAAGGCATGGCGGGAAGCGAAGCAGAACACAAAGCAGGTCAACTGCTGAACCTGATCCGTGATGTCTCCGGCCTGCTGATCGACCGCGGCAACGAAGAATACGGTTTTTTCCACCTGACTTTTCAGGAATACCTCGCCGCGCGCGCCATCACGCGCAAAAAACGCGACATCGACCGCTACCTGAGCCGTTATTTGTTCGAACCACGCTGGCGCGAAGTGATCCGCCTGGCCGCTGCGCATGCGGGCACGAAAGACGAGGAATCTGGCAGCGAATTCATTGAGGCCATTCTGCGCCAGAAGCATCCGCGCGACGGCCTGATGCACTACACCTTCCGCTTCGCTTTTCTATGCCTGAAAGAAGCCAGAGTGGAATTGGAAACCTCCGACTGGATGTTTCGTCAGTGGATTGAATATTCTTTAAAAGAAGAAACCACACAAAGCTTATTCCGGCAATTACTTAAACAACCGGGAGCAAAAATTCGTTATCAACCCGATACACTGCAAGTGCTGATTGACGCTCTTATGGATGAAGATCCTTTTGTTCGCTCAGATACAGCCTATGTTCTGGGGAAAATTGGCGATAAAGCCGCTGTCGATGCTCTAATGCTTACCCTCATGGATGAAAATTATTATGTTCGCTCACGTGCAGCCGTTGCGCTGGGAAAAATCGGTGATAAAACCGCTGTCGATGCTCTGATACCTACCCTCAAAGATAAAGATTCTTCTGTTTGCTCAAGTGCAATCTATGCCCTGGGGGAAATCGGCAATAAAGCCGCTATCGATACTCTGATGCTTGCTCTCAAAGATGAAAATTTCCATGTTCGCTCAAATGCAGCCAATGCGCTGGGAAAAATTGGCGATAAAGCCGCTGTTGATACTCTGATGCTTGCTCTCAAAGATGCAGATTACCTTGTTCGCTCATATGCAGCCGATGCGCTGAGTATCATCGGCAATAAAACCACTGTCGATACACTGATGCTCGCCCTCAAGGATGAAGATTCTGATGTTCGCTCACGTGCAGCCGCTGCACTGGGGGTAATCGGCGATAAAGCCGCTGTCGATGCTCTAATACCCACCCTCAAAGATAAAGATTCTTCTGTTCGCTCACGTGCAACTGATGCGCTGAGTAAAATCGGCGATAAAACCGCTATCGATGCTCTGATGCTTGCCCTCAGGGATGAAGGTTCCTATGTTCGCTCACGCGCAGCCGATGCACTGGGGGTAATCGGCGACAAAACTGCTGTCGATGCCCTCATTCTCGCCCTTAGTGATGAAGACTCGACTGTCCGCTCGCGTGCAGCCTACGCGCTGAGTAAAATCGGTGATAAAGCTGCTGTCGATGCTCTAATGCTTGCCCTCAGGGATGAAGATTACCGTATTCGCTCAAGTGCAATCTATGCGCTGGGAGAAATCGGCGATACAGCCGCTATCAATGTACTGATCCTTGCCCTCAAGGACGAAAACTCTTCCGTTCGCTCAAATGCAGCCTATGCGCTGAGTAAAATCGACGATAAAGCTGCTACCGACACACTGATGTTTGCCCTTAAGGATGAAGATTCTAGCGTTCGCGCCAGTGCAGCCGATGCACTGGGAAAAATCGGTGACAAACCCGCTATCAATGCTCTGATACTTACTTTAAAGGATGAAAATGCTTCTGTTCGCTCAAGCGCAGTCGATGCGTTGGGAAAAATCGGCGATATAGCCGCTGTCGATCCACTGATCCATTCCTTTAAGGATGAGAATTCGGCTGTTCGCGAAACAGCAGCCAGGGCACTGGGAGAAATCGGCGATAAAGCCGCTGTCGATCCGCTGATCCATTGCCTTAAGGATGAAGATTCGATTGTTCGCCAAGCAGCAGCCGAGACACTGGGGAAAATCGGCGATAAAGCCGCTGTCGATCCGCTGATCCATTCCCTCAAGGATGAAGATTCGATTGTTCGCCAGACGGCACTACAAGCTATCGAAGAAATTGATTTGGGATACGCGCTATGTCCAGACTGAACCTATTGGGCGATCAACCTGCCCGGATTGATTCCGATTGTCTATATTTCCAGCGTTATTTAACCGCTCTTGAAACGGCGGTGCTGAACCGCGATGATCATGCACCGTTCGTTACTGGCATCTTCGGCCAGTGGGGTAGCGGCAAGTCCACGTTGCTCGGTATGCTGGAGCACCGGCTCAGCGAGCTTAACAAAGCTGCGAATGGTGAACCTAAATATATCATCGTTAAATTTTCCCCTTGGCTGTACAGCCAGGAAAAATCGTTGCTGTTGCCATTGCTGGTCTCATTGGCTAGAGAATCGAATCACTTTAAGGAGATAGTCAAAAAACTAACGAAAGCGGAGTTTCCAGGCAAATTGCTTAATGCTGCATCTGCTGCTATCGACACTGTAACCAGTGGTATTCCTTTGCTCTCATCCTTGAGCAATTTATTGGGCGATAAAAAAGACAACATTCTTTTTCAAGAAGAAATTGAATCCGCCATTAAAGAAATAACTGACAAAAGCACATGCCTGGTTTTCCTCATCGACGACTTGGATCGCTGCCACGATCCGGTACAGATCGCCCATTTGCTCGAGCAAATCAAACTATTTCTGCATCTCGACAGCTGTCTGTTTTTCATCGCCGCGGACCGCAAGCAGGTGGTGGATGCCATCGATAAAACTTTCCCCGGTTCCGGCGCGGCGTATCTGGAAAAATTCGTGCAACTGGCTTTCGATTTGCCGCCGCACCACAGCGAGGATTTGGTCCGGATGCTGCCATCCGCGGATGCGGAAACTTTGCGCGCTTACCGGCCGCTGTGCGAGGTGCTCGGCAATAACCCGCGCAAGCTGAAATTGATCTGGAATGAAGCGGTACTGCGGATGGCGATCCTGAAGGAGGAATTGCACACTAATCCGCAAACCAGACAACATACACCGGACTTGAACCTGTTGCTACGCTGGTTGTTGATCCGCAACCGGGGAGAATTGGCGAAAAATCCGTATCGTTATCTGGAATTTGAGCAGCGCAAGAAAACCGCCACCCAAGAAGAACAACAAGAATTGCGAAAGGAGTTTTTCCGCATGTTGCAATTAGCGGATGACACAGGTCGATGGTACAGCGAGGAAGATCAGCGTTTGGCGGTCTTTTTATGGAACCGGCTCGATCAAGTTGGATTTCACCACCCGGCGATACTCACGCTATACGCCCGTGCCAGCGGCACCGACACGTTTTATTCGCGTAACCTGCTGGAAAATGCCTGTTTTTCGGGTGGTGACGAAGCGCACTTCAACGATCGTGATTTTAATTATGCCGATCTGTCCGGCGGGCATTATCCCGGCGCAGTGTTCAACCGCTGCGATTTCACCGGTGCCGATTTGAGTCACAGCCGGTTAACCGGCGCGCGTTTCTCGGATTGCATTTTATCCGGCGTCCGTTTCGATCAAGCGGCGCTGGATAACGTGACCTGGGAGAATTGCAAAAGACTCAATGAAATCGATACGGAGCCGGTTTTGTATGAACAGATCATCGACGGCGCAGTGGCCACCTACCGGGAAGCTGCAGCGCCCAATCCGGACATCGGTCTCACCTTGATGAAAGCCTACAAAACCATTTTGGACAAACACAAAGAAAACCAGTCGTTGACCGAGGCAATCGAGACTCGCCTGAACGGTAAAGGCTTGCAGCTCCGGGAAGAAATTTACCCGCAACAAACTTAACCTTTCCCCGATCAGTACAATTTTCACGGCGATCTGTGTATCATAAGCCCGAATATTTCCGGTCTTTGATGCATTCCGATTTTTATAACCGATAAACCAGATCAATAAGGAAAAACGATGGGCGCTATTTTCTTTTATATTTTTATCTATTTCATTGGATACTACGCTTCCAATGTGCTGAACATGGTGACGGTCCGGCCGCTGGTCACCAACCGCTACATGGCAGCATTGGTGCCGGTTTACGGCTTTGCGTTTGGGCATGCCTACATGGTCGTCACCAAACCGCTGCCGGCAGGAGCGGACATCTCGATGGAATACGCGCTGCTGGTGTTCATCACGCTGCCGGTTGTGGTGGTAACCATGGGTGCGGCTTATTTCATGTGGAACAGTAAAGGGAAAGATGATCATGCGGATGGCGGCAGAGAGTCTGCCGGTGCTACAACTGCTGAAGCGACTGTTCCGGAGACTGCTGAACAAAAGGCTGAAGTTCATCTTCATTTACATTCTCACACTCATTCGCACTCAAATTTCATCAACATTGCCACCGAAACCAGTAAACAAAAAACCGAAGATCAAGACGAAATCCTTGCACCCACCGACAAACCTGCTGTTGCGGACACTGACAAAAGCAAAGACGGCAAGAACGTTTAAGGATCATCTTTCCCGGATTCTGCAGTTATCTTCCTCAATTAAAAACCCCCTCATGCTAAATGCCTGAGGGGGTTTTTTATCAAACCGTGCAACCGGAATTGGGTTAAATAGGACTCTACTCGCCTCTGCCGACGATCACATGTTCCTTCTGCGCGCTGAGTGTGCCTTGCTCAATGATCGCCAGCGTTAAGCGCGAAATCGCGACGCGTTTGCCGGTGGATTCTTCGACAATATCCGTCTGCCAGACTTGGGTGCGGCGGCCGGTGTGCAGCGGTGTGCAAATGCCGATGACATGGCCTTTGGTCACGGCGCGAATGTGATTAATATTCAACTCCAGCCCGACCGCGCGGTACTTTTCCGGATCGATGGTCATCCACCCGGACACGCTACCGAGTGTTTCCGATAGCACGCAACTGGCGCCGCCATGCAAAATCCCGAACGGTTGCGTGGTGCGTTTGTCGACCGGCATGCGCCCTTTGAGAAAATCCGGTCCGAGCTCGGTGAATTGAATACCAATATGCTCGCCCATGTTAGCGTTGCGCAATCCTTCCAGATAATCGACGGTATAGTCTTTAAACCAAATAGCACTCATGAAACGTTTCCTTTGTATTGTTTTGGCAATACCGGATTATAGTGCAAGGAAGATGGCTGGCGTCACTTCTGTGACGATCGGCACAGCTGGAACTGAGGCTTCCGGCTGTATCCGTTCATTTCATTAGCGCTTTCATCAAATAATCTCTGAGCATGACCAGCGAAGAGAATTCCCGCGGCCTGATCACACGCGTTTGCCCGGCCCGCCAATCGGCGTATATTATGCCGATGGTGCTGTTATTGAAGACCAAGGGCAGCAAAATGAAAGCACGGGCATCCGGCAGCGTTTTTCTGAACCAAATGGGTATCGTGGTTTCCCTGCTTAATGCGACATCCTGGATAAATACATCGGCTTTCTGCCGCAGCGCCAAGTGAAACACATCGGCAGCATATTTTCTGGAGAAATAAAGATCCGCCATTTTTTCCGGCCGCAGATTGCCAACATATAGTCCAGCTTTGAATTCTTCGTCATCGCGGAAAAAGGCGATCACCCGGTTAAACCCCATGCTGTCATGAAGCACCTCCAGCGTGATACTGAGAGCGCTTCTAAAATCGATCCCCCGGCCCAGCGCGATACTCAACTGCAGCAAACCGGCTGCAATCCGCTTGCGGGATCTGTTCCACTCGTCATTCATTATCTCCGTATCGGAATGCGCGGCGGACTTACCGGTTTTATTCTGTATCGATTCGATGGATCGCCAGATTACTTCATGCGGAATCAGGAGCGACTCGCTATGATGCGAAATGAAATTTTTCAGGATTTGCGGACTGATATTATTCGCTAATAATGCCGCCATTCTTTTCGAGAAACCGGCCATCGTTTTCACCCAACCGGTGGAGCCCAATCCATCAGCCTTACTGAGCGAGGATGAATCGCTTACCGTGCTGGAAATTTTCGCTGGTAACTGCCAATCCTTGGCGATTTCATGCGATATTTCATCGATGGTCATACCGATCACTTCCAGTGCGGCACTGTCTTCACGGGTATGATCACCGCCGCAAACTTGCTGGATTCTTGCCCATTCATCGGGAAAATAAAAAACCAGAATCAAGCGCCCGAGATGGTGCAATTGCGTGCAAACAATCGCCTCCTCACCGTTTGCGACGTTCGATTTCGATACGATGCTCTTGGCAATATCGCTCGCTAAGAATGCTTTTTCCAGCTCGGCATATACCGTGCTCGATGCTGTTTTTGCTGCCGATGGTGTGTCGATGGTGCGAACATTGTGCGCAATACTGGTAATCGTATCCAATCCGAGCACCGCGATGGCATGAGAGATGGTGGTAATTTCTTGATCAGCCTCGGCGTACATGCCCGAATTAACCAGTTTGATGATTTTCTGGGTTAAGGTGAAATCGCTTAAGATGGCACTGGCAATGTCGGCAATATTTCTCTCTTCTTCGTATATCAGTTGCCTAAGGCCCTGGATTGATTTCGACAGTGCCGGAAAATCCCCTTTTTCACTGATTCTTCTTTCGAGTAGTGCAAAAAAATTAGCTTTACTGAGCTCAAATGTTGAAGTTAATGTCGTCATGCGTTGTAATTTTTTTCAGAGATTTAGAATCTTCCGGTTCATCAAGCCCTCATTTACGGTCATTTCAGGAAAAATCCTACACTCCCCACTGTAGAGTTTATCGAATGACTCGCTCAGGCTAAAATACTTGAAACCGCCGTATGTATTAAGTTAATTGCAATGCGGTGTTAACGAAAGATAATCGTTTAACTTGAGCTTAAAAGCTGTTGATTTAGGAATTTTTATCAGAAAATACTGACAGTATGCTGCTTACAATTTTGACCGGCATTGATTTCCGGCACGACTTTTCAGAAGAGGTAAGAAATAGCTTAGGAAGGAATCCGATCGGACCGCTATTTTCTTTTGGCTCTAGACTAGCAGAGA
>MSXT01000028.1 GCA_002083595.1 Proteobacteria bacterium ST_bin16
TGATGGTAAATTCCACCACTGAAGAACTATTCGGTTACCGCCGGGAGGAATTGCTGGGTCAACCGATTGAAATTTTGATACCGGAATCTCACCGCGCCCATCATCCGTCATTAAGAAGTAATTATCTGGAATATCCAAGTACACGCGCGATGGGGCACGGCAGGGATCTGCATGGGTTGCACAAAAACGGCAAAGAATTTCCGGTCGAAGTAGGTCTGAATCCGATCCAAACGCCCAGAGGCGTTATGGTGCTTGCTTCCGTGATCGACATCACCGAGCGGAAATCTCAAGAAGAACAACTCAAAGCCGCATTGAAGGAGAAAGATTTATTGCTATCGGAAATTCATCACAGGGTTAAAAACAACCTGCAAATCATCGATAGCCTGCTCGGTATGCAATCCGATATGCTGGATAATAATATGGCTGCTATATCCGTTCTAAAAGAAAGCCAGAACCGGGTGAAGTCCATGGCGCTGATTCACCAGATCTTATATCAATCATTGGATTTTTCCCGCGTTGATTTTTCCGGTTTCATCCAATCCCTGGTTGATAACTTATCCGTTTCCTATGCGCTGGATACGTCGAGAATCGTTATAAATATCGATACCGATCCGGAGGTGCTTCTGCCCATCGATGTCAGTATTCCATTGGGATTGATTCTGAACGAGCTGTGCACAAATGCCATGAAATATGCGTTTACTGAAAACCGCTGCGGCCATATCGATATCAGCCTTAAACGCCAGAATCAAGGACAACTGCTGGTATGTATTAGCGATGACGGTGTAGGGATACCGGACGATTTCGATATTGAAAATACCCAATCCCTGGGTTTACAGCTTGTTCAGTTACTCAGTGAGCAGATTTCCGCGGAACTCACTATTCATCGTAAAAATCCGACCAGTTTTTCGCTGACTGTTCCACTCTGAAATCACTGTATTATTGCTTAAAGCATTTCCAGTTCGCTCTGAAACCCGCAGTAGCGAATGAATACGATACCGATTATTGATTGGGCATATGCTGATGCGGCTGTCCGGGTTCGGCATGGCGCGCATGATCGCTTAACTGCGCATCAAACCACCGGTGGATTGCATTGATAAGCTGCGGTGATTCAGTGGAATAGCTGATTTGTGCACCGATAGGGAGGACTTTGTATTCAATCTTGATATCTCCCGGTTTGGCTGCTTTTAATTCAGATAATCCGGGCATGCCTTCACCGTGAATTTTTGCCGGACTTGAAAAATTGCCTTGCTTGAATTCATTGGCAATTTCAGACAAATGCGCTCTGATCAAACTGACTTGCTCCTGATCCGATATGTTTTTGACGGTAACCTTCTGAACGCCTCCACTTTCGGTCTTGGTGAAAACATGCGTAGTCTTTTCCAAATCAAACGGCATGACATGAGCACCACGTTCCGCTACTTCATCCAATCGCTTTTCATCCGCTGGCGCAGCAGCACCAATCGATGCCGGTAAAAGAAAAGTCAGCAAGAAAGTGACAGTAAGCAGTTGATTCATTTTATTTCTCCGCTACAGTGAGCTTACAGAACCGATCGAATTGGTGGAGTCAACCGCACATAGAGAAAATCTTACACTTCGTTTGACTGTTTCTTGTACAGGTAAGAATACTCAAATAATGCGGTTACTTATTCGGATGCCGCTCATGCATCCGGCTTCATCACTTCAATGCCGCCAGTTGTTCCTTCAAAGCCTTAATTTCCTCTTCCGCACGGATTTTCGGGGTGATGTCTAATTGCACGCCGAGGAAATAAAGTAAGTTTCCGTGCGAATCGAAAAGCGGGGAAACCAGTAAATGGTTATAAAATAATTCACCGTTCTTACGAAAGTTTCTCAGAACCACTTCCACCGGTTTCCTATTCTTGATCCCTTCCTTCAGTTGCTTAACACCGGCCTGATCGTGTTCATCGCCCTGCAAGAAACGGCAGTTCCTGCCTACCGTTTCCGCTAACGTATAACCGGTTATTGTCTCAAACGCTTTATTCACATAAACCAAAGGCATGTCCTCTTGATCGGGATCAGCCAGCGTCACACCGTTCACACATGAATCAAGAATCTTGGACAATACTTGTGGAATTAATCCAGGGTCTTTTTCAACGATAAAATCCATGATCTTCTCTCCAGGTTAATCAACTGTTAGCATAATTAAATACATATGGACTGTCCTGCTGCCATTGTGAATAAGCTTACTCCGCCTCGATCAGTTTCTTGATATTTTTGACAGTCCTTTCGGTTCCATCTTGAACGGCGATACGCACCAGCTTCTCAAACGGTCTGACATGCAGATCCAGGCTCAGTAACTCAAAAATAAAAGTTATCCGGCTATCGGAAGCATTCACTGGTTCAATGACATAATCACACCGGTAAGGATTGGAAACACCTTCAAAACAGATACGTGCACCCGTATCAAAAAATTTAACTTTGAAGGTCGACTCCGAGCGATTGCCTTGATCGATGCGGACTTGACGGCAGACGGTTCCTAGTTTTACCGGACCATCGGTGATTTTCTCCAATTCTTTAACTTCCGGAGACCATCGGGGATAATTAATGAGCAGATCATTACCGATAAAATTGAAAAGTTTATCGGCTGGACTTTGAATTATTGCACTGGCCTTGCCAATTACAGGGCTGTCTTTGAACAAACCAAGCATAAAATGCCTCCCGCACGGTGTTTGCTAAACCAAATAGGTATCGATTCCTGCCAATAATAAGTCATATTGCGCTTCAACAATTTCTTTAATCGTTAAAGCCGGAATACCGGTGATCAAGTTACCTTCCGCAACCAGCCAGCCTACCGCATCCGACGGCCCCAGGCTCACCACATAACCTAATTCATGGTGAAGATAAGGCTCGAGCAATCCGGGAAATCCCGCATGCCGCAACACATTACGCGCCACTAATTTACCCTTCCGGACAGCGGATTGCGCGGTCAATGTATTCGACCCAAGCGACTGGTAATACGAACAATCGCCCGCTACAAAAATATGGGGTAGCGGTTTCTGATCAACTATAACCTGTCCGAAAGCATTTGCGGTAAAAATATTGCGCTGCTTTTTTCCCAAAAACAGCAGGGTTAGTCTGGAAGGCAATTCAAACTGCTTTTCAGTCACTTTTTCCGTCAGTAAAATTTTTCCGGTTTGCTGTTCGCGGTAATACGTATTCGGATAAAAAGCGATATTCATATCCCGCATACGGGATTCCGCATAAGTACCAAACCCGGCAGGAAATTGTTCCAGCACATGCTCGCCCGAATGGATCAGGCGCAATTCCGCCTTATGTCTGATCCGATCAAGAAATTGCTTTATTTCGAATAAGAACTGTATCCCCGTGGCTCCTCCGCCTACAACGGAAATCGATAGTTCAGGTGTATCATCCCGGTCGAGCAGCCTGGTTAATAAATCTGATCCGCTCATCGTGGCAAAATCATTCAGATTCAGCAAATTGCCGCTATCGTCATGATCACTTTTCTGACTCTCGCAACCGCTCGCGACGATCAAATAATCAAAATCAATTATTTCACCATTCACAACCAGCTGCCGCTCGTTCTGATAGCTCTCCAACGCGTTTGGATCAAAGCTCAGCTCTGCCGGAATGTGCCGGCAACCATAGCGATTTACTATATCGGCAAAAGGAACCAGCAAATCGGCTAGCGGATAGCGAAATGTTTCGTGTAAGTGCGTAATTTTCAGATGCTGCGTTTTAGGATCGATCAGCGTAATGTCGGTATCCGGAGCAAATTGTAAAAGATTGGTTAACGCGGCAAGTCCGGCATATCCGCCACCGGCAATGACCACCTTCAATCTTTTTTGTTTGGAAATATTAAATGGCAGAAAAGCCACGGTAACTCCTTACCTTTATCTATGATTAACGCAAAACCTTGCCACGCTTTTGCGCCAGTATTGTTAACTTGAACTCGGCCGCACTAAAGCCTAGCATAATTACCGGCTGCATGGCTTTATCTTTATACTACACCGCTTGGAATCCGGTTCACGCGCCAATTTTGCATAACCCAGCGCCAAAAAGAAGCAATATCGCCTTCCAGAATTTCTAGTGGCGGCTGCTGACCCAGGAAATGCAACGCATCAACCAGCTCCTTTAATGCTTCGCCCGTATTCACCGGGGCAGCGTTCGTTTGCTTGCTGAGCTTTTCTCCTGCTGCGTTTGTTACCACGGGCAAGTGCATATATTGCGGTGCCGGATAACGCAACAACCGCTGCAGAAATATTTGCCGCGGTGTGGAATCGATAAGATCCGCTCCGCGAACCACATGGGTAATATTCTGCGCAGCGTCGTCCACCACAACCGCAAGCTGATAGGCATAAATTCCATCGGCCCGGCGTAACACAAAATCACCCACTTCACTACGCAGTTTCTGCGTATATAATCCCTTCAAACCATCGGTAAACTGTATGACATCATCATTCGTCTGAATACGAAGCGCATGTGCGTTTTGCAGTGAAGCGGGATTATTCAGACAAGTTCCGGGATAAATGAAACCATATAAACCGGTGATGCTGGAATCCGCGATTTCCTTCCGGGAGCACGTGCAGGGATACAATAAACCTTGTTTATCCAAAATATCTAAAGCCTCCCGGTATGCCTCGGAACGCCGGCTTTGGTAGATAACCTCCTCGTCCCACTCCATGCCCAATTTCTCCAGTGTATCCAAAATTTGCTTGGCCACTCCGGGTACTCTGCGTTGCAAATCGACATCTTCAATCCGAACTAACCATTTGCCGCCATGAAATTTTGCATCGGCATAGCTGCCTACAGCCGCTACCAGCGAACCAAAGTGCAGCGGTCCGGTTGGCGATGGCGCGAATCGTCCGCGATAATGCGTATTAATCGATCGAGTGCTTTCCATTTGTAAATCAGCACATTGAGATTAAAAGAATAATAACCACTACACCCTTTCCATTTAGCCGTTCCATGAGTGAATAAAGTATCAACAACTTCCGGTATTGCCCTGCCATATCCATTATAATTGTCCAAACTTGCCAATCATATTAGTGGTTTCCTGTCAGCAGAATCAAGAATTTCAAACCAATCATGCATATTCATATACTCGGAATTTGCGGTACCTTTATGGGGGGTATTGCAGCCATTGCACGCGAATCCGGTCACACGGTGACGGGTTGCGATCAGGATGTCTATCCACCGATGAGCACGCAACTTGAGTCTCAAGGGATCGAATTGATAGCGGGTTATTCGCCCGAACAGATCCGGTTGCAACCGGATACTTTTGTCATCGGTAACGTCGTCACACGTGGTAATCCACTGATGGAGGAAATACTCAACCGGAATTTACCTTATATTTCCGGTCCGCAGTGGTTATCGGAAAATATTCTACGGCATCGCTGGGTGCTTGCCGTGTCCGGTACCCACGGAAAAACGACAACCAGTTCGATGTTAGCCTGGATCTTGGATTACGCTGGCTTGAATCCGGGATTCCTGATCGGTGGAATCCCCGAGAATTTTGGCATTTCGGCACGAATCGGAAACACCTCGCCCTTCTTTGTCATTGAAGCGGATGAATACGATACGGCATTTTTTGATAAACGCTCCAAATTTGTTCACTACCATCCGAAAACAGCAATACTGAATAATCTTGAGTTCGATCATGCCGATATTTTTGCGGATCTTGCTGCGATTGAACGGCAATTTCATCACTTTGTACGAGTTATTCCGAATAACGGTTTAATCATCGCAAATGGCAAAGATCCAAATCTGAAGCATGTCCTCAAACAAGGTTGCTGGACACCGGTGGAAGAGTTTGGCACTGAAAGTGGCTGGCATACCACAGCGCAGGCTGACAATACGATCGATATCTATTGCAATGAAACATTTCACGGAAACCTACAATGGGATTTATTGGGTGAACATAACCGCATGAATGCGCTGGCTGCGCTGATTGCTGCGCGGCATGCCGGAATACCGGTCAATATTGGCATCGAAGCATTGGCACAATTCAAGAATGTCAAACGCCGCATGGAGAAACGCGGCACGGTCAACGGTGTCTCCGTCTATGATGATTTCGCTCACCACCCGACCGCCATTCAAACCACAATCGAAGGCTTGCGGACTCATACCGGTAAAGCAAAGATTATTGCAGTCCTGGAACCGCGTTCAAACACCATGAAAATGGGGGTATGGAAAGATTCTCTTGCGAAGAGTTTGAGCGAAGCCGATCAGGTGCTTTGCTTCACCCGCGATGCACACTGGGCTAAAGATGCCATGTTGCCATTACATAACAAGGCACGCTGTTTTGATGATTTGAATCAGCTCGTCCAAGCTATCGCAGCAATCGCGGAGTCTGGTGATCATATCTTAATCATGAGCAATGGAGGTTTTGGCGGCATCCACGAGAAAATACTATCCGCATTAGAACGAACGTAATAAACCCGTTGATACTAAAAAGAACGCTATAAACACCGAATCTAGCCGCCTTCAAATTCGCATAACGCAAACACCGGACATCCCAGATTTTCCAGCCGGCCCTTACCACCCACATCCGGCAGATCGATCACAAAACAACATTCCACCACTTCACCGCCCATATCACGGATCAGCCCAACGGCAGCTTCAGCGGTTCCACCGGTTGCAATCAGATCATCCACAAGCAGCACTCGTTCTCCCGGTTGAATCGCGTCGACGTGAATTTCAATCCGGTCACTGCCATATTCCAGTTGATAATCTCTTCCTATCGTTTCAGCCGGTAATTTATTTCGCTTACGAATCGGCACGAAACCTTTACCCAGCTGATAGGCCACTGGCGCACCGATAATAAAACCGCGTGACTCAATACCGATCACTTTATCAATCTCCACATTGCTGTAACGCTTTGCAATCTCCTGAATAGTGGTTCGCAGTCCGACCGGATCTTTTAGCAATGTCGTGATATCACGGAACATAATGCCGTGATGGGGATAATGTGGAATCGTACGAATATGGGATTTAATCGTCATAAAGTTGTAGCAAGCAATAATGAAAACGCAAGGAATCAAAACGACAAAGGCCTCAACCCATAACAGGTTGAGGCCTTTTAACACTACCTCAATAGAACACTACATCAAATCTTAGTGGTCCATTCCAGCTTTTGCATCAAAGCTAGCTGGTTTTTTAACTTGAGTCATGATGTCATCATTCCAAGCACCATCAACTGTCATGTGAGCAGCAGCACCCAGCAATACAGCTTCAATCAGGTTATGACTGAGGTATACATGCAAGCCAGGTTGATGGAATTCATAAGCAGCAGCAACTGCGGCACCTGCTGGAACAAACCAGGTTTCTTGGTTGGTCAGAGGCGCATCACCAAATGAACCGCCTACCCAGTACAGATCACCGTGTCCACCAATCAAGTGCGGATAGGAAGGACGGTTAGCTTGTGAATGGATAAACAGAACTTTTTCACCCACTTTGGCTTTCAGTGCGTTGTCACCGGTCAATGCACCAACTGCACCGTTGAATACTACGTGTGTTGGGATAAGTCCTTTAGCAACTTCCAACATATCTGCCATGCCTTCTGCTGGTGAGCCATAGGTTTTGAAATTACCTTTGTCATCTTTTGGCAGATAGAAATCTTGTTCACCGATGTAGTATGCACGGTCATATTTGTATGGTTTGCCTTTGTTGTCTTTCAAACCATCTTTAGGCAATACCATGAGGGCACCGCTCATACCGGAAATAACGTGGAATGGAATCATGGTTCCACCAGGTGAGCAATGATAAACGAATACACCTGCTTTAATTGCTTTCCAACGCAGTACAACTTCTTCACCTGGTTGAACCAGTGTTAAACCAGCACCACCGAGCGCGCCGGTTGCAGCGTGGAAGTCTACGTTATGAGCCAATGTGCTTGATTTTGGATTTTTTAATGTCAATTCAACATAGTCGCCTTCATGCACAACGATAAGCGGACCAGGAACACTACCATTGAAGGTCAGCGCCCAAACTTTTGCACCTGGTGCAACTTCGATCAGCTTCTCTTGGGTTTCCATTGTTATTTCAACAACTTTTGGACCTTTTGAAGTTTGCTCATGTGCAGGTACATTTGGTGGAGCCACCAATGTTTGTTTAACACGCGGTAATTTAGAAATATCTGTAGCAGCCACAACTGCTTGAGTTGCGCCTAAACAGAGCAATCCTAGACCAACAATCGCTTGAACAGCTTTAATCATATCTCCCTCCATAAATGATGAATTTTACGCTTTTTTTATGCGCCATTCTAATTGCTACTTGTCATGTAATCATCAAGATTACCAACATCTGCCTTTTAAGCTATGAAGAGCCAAAAGGACGGAACGGAGAATATACACTTTTTGAAGAAAACTGTCTATTCTTAGTAGCTTGTAACGATTATAGCCATACTGAATGAATGGGATTGGAATGACTCGAATTGATATTTCAATAAATCCTGCTGTTATCCGATCATTGAGTCAAAATCCCTTCAATCAGCAATTTTCAGCCTTGAATTAACTTAATTTCAGCCGCCGCGAGATTTTCCTGCGCTCCGCGAAGCACGATAACATCGCCAAGCTCCAGACGTGTTTCCCCGGTGGGCAATAATCCGCGAATGTTGCGTCTTCTCACCGCAGTAACTTCGACATCCAAGCTTGCCAGATCAATGTCGCCCAGTGTTTTATTAATCGCAGCCGCGCCTTCAACAATGGTAATCGTCAGCAAACGCGGCAACAGTTTCTCACTGTTGTCCTCTGCGCCATCGGTCACGCCATAATAAAAACCGCGTAGCAGACTATAACGCTGCTCACGAATTTTTC
>MSXT01000029.1 GCA_002083595.1 Proteobacteria bacterium ST_bin16
TCCTTGAGCCATATCGCCGGCATCGATACCCCCCAATTTCCCGCCGAGGTCTCATAAAAATCAATCGCATGGCTGGCTAACAATTCGCGCACATCATGTGCCTCATCGTCAGGAACGCCATTAAGCCTGAATATAATTTTTGCCATGAATAGCCTTCGATTATGTTATTTTCTGTTGTGAAAAGCTGATCAGCCGCAATTGATGCTATCGTTGCACTGAATCCGCTGTCAAGCTTCAAAAAATAGAAACACCCATTACAAGTTGATCTGAATAAATGAAAAAAACCATATTAATTACAGGATGCTCCAGCGGAATCGGCTACTGCGTTGCCAAGGGATTGCAGGAACGCGGTTACCGCGTATTCGCCACTGCCAGAAAACGCGCTAGCGTAGAAAAACTGCTGGCCGAGGGATTGGAAAGCTTCCGCCTGGATTTGAACGATTCCAATTCGATTCATTTTGCTTTTGAAGAAACCATGCGCCGCACCGGCGGTGAATTGTATGCGCTATTCAACAATGGCGCTTACGGCTTGCCGGGCGCCGTCGAAGACTTGAATCGCGACGCCCTGCGCGCGCAATTTGAAACCAATGTGTTCGGCTGGCAGGAATTAACCAATCTTGTCATACCGGTCATGCGCCGCCAAGGATACGGGCGGATCATCCAGAACAGCTCGGTGCTCGGCTTCGTCGCCCTGCCTTTCCGCGGTGCTTACAATGCTTCCAAATACGCCATCGAAGGCTTGAGCGATACGCTACGGCTGGAACTCAAAGGCAGCAATGTGTTCGTCAGCCTGATCGAACCGGGGCCGATCGCCAGCCAGTTTCGCACGAACGCCGTCCAAGCGCTGCAAAAATACATCGACATCGAAAACAGCTTTCACCGGGAGAAGTATCAAGGCGTACTAAGCCGTCTGAACAAACCGGGACCGGCTGTTCCCTTCACGCTACCGCCGGAGGCTGTGCTCAAGCGCGTGATTCACGCGCTTGAAGCGGAAAAACCGCAGGCGCGGTACTATGTGACCGTTCCAACGTATCTGTTCGGCATCCTCAAACGCATTCTCAGCACGCATGCGCTGGATTTCTTATTAGCCAAATCCGGGAATAACAACTAACAGGTGGAATCAGTTCTGGGGAATCAAGGTTTGGCCGTGGCAGCTACGCACGATTCCATGATTTTCCAGGCAATATCGGCGAAGAATGGATCGCCGCGCAAGGATGCGGTAACTTTCGTGTCATCCGCTTGCCGCAGCAACAAAGCGAAAGCATAAACCGGCTTGTCATTGTCATTGCGTTGCGCGGCGGACTGAATTTCCAGCGCTGGATTGCCATAGATCAAAATCGCATCGGGATTTGAAGGCGCGTAAGTCGCGATGGCACTGCGCAGATAGCGCGTATCGTAGGCATGAATCTCCGACGCATGCATATCCGGATATTGCCGATTTTTAAATTGCAGCGGCCGCAAGAACGACCGGCCGTCGGATTGTAATTTTGCCACCACGCACGCCGCGAGCGCGGCATGCTCTCCGGCAAATTGTTCTTCGTTGCGTTGCGTTTTACCGGTCGCGCCGTCTAGATTCGCGCATGCTGCCAGGACAAATACGGTTAAAACGGCAATCCATCGCTGCATGGCAACACTCCCGGAGATCAGCGCGCTATCGATTAAACGCGGCTGAATGGTTACAAAATCTTACCCGCCAAAATAAACATACGGTTTCATCGGCTCGGCGGCTTCCTTAAAACGCTTACGCTCTTCCAAGTTCTGTTTTTTATCCCACCATACGCTCCGCGCGGCCAAACGTTTTTCTTCCACCTGCGGATTCTTTTCCAGAAATTCACGCATAAATTTGGTTTGTTCCGATTCGTAGTTATAATCCATGACTTACCTCGCGCACTAAATTTACAAAAAGCGAACTTTAGCACAGACCTGATTTTCGATACAGCCCCGGCATCTATCTTCCAGTCCGCACGCAAACAAACCGCCACGTTGCATCGATGTTAAAATGACAGCGTTACCGCCAATCTCCCATTAAACCAACCTTCACTATTCCTGATGCTCGTTCTCGGTATTGAAACTTCCTGCGATGAAACCGGCATCGCGCTCTACGATACTGAGCGCGGTCTGTTGAGTCATACGCTGTATTCGCAAATCGCCATGCACAGCGAATATGGCGGCGTGGTACCGGAGCTGGCGTCGCGCGATCATATCCGGCGCGTGCTGCCATTGATCCAGCAAGCATTGCGGGATGCCCAATGCCAACTGCACGACATTGAAGCGATTGCCTACACGCAAGGCCCCGGCTTGGCCGGAGCGCTGCTGGTCGGAGCCAGCATTGGCACAGCAATGAGTTTTGCGTTGAATATCCCGGCGCTTGGCATCCATCATTTGGAAGGTCACCTGCTGTCGCCGTTGCTATCCACCCCGTCACCGGCCTTTCCGTTCATCGCACTGTTGGTATCGGGTGGACACACCCAGTTGATGCAAGTCGACGCTGTCGGCCATTACAAATTACTGGGCGAAACCGTCGACGACGCCGCCGGTGAAGCGTTCGACAAAACCGCCAAGTTATTGGGATTGGGCTACCCCGGCGGCGCAGCGTTATCGAAACTCGCCCGGCAAGGACGGCCCAGGCAATTCAAACTGCCGCGCCCCATGCTCAACAGCGGCGATCTGAACTTCAGTTTCAGCGGCCTGAAAACCGCAGTGCTGACCTTACTCAACAAACAGGAAATCAGCGATCAAATCCGCGCCGATATCGCATTAGCTTTCCAGGAAGCCGTAGTGGACGTGCTGACAGAAAAATCACTGATGGCGTTAAGTCAAGCCGGGTTAAAGCAACTGGTGGTAGCAGGCGGCGTCGGTGCAAATGAACAATTGCGCCGCAATCTCAGCGGCAGGGCCGCAACCAAAGGCGCCACGGTGTTTTATCCGGAACTGGAATTCTGTACCGACAATGGCGCCATGATCGCGTTCGCCGGTGCCATGCGTTTACAATCGATGCCAGAATCCGCCCAGCAACCGGCCAGCAGCTTCACCGTCAACGCGCGCTGGAATTTGGAAATGCTGGAAACGCCCGAAACGTGATTGAGACTACTCAGGGGATTTTTTCTCGCCGATACGGCCTTCTTTCCCTGCCAGCAAATTGATGATATTCGACTGATGGCGCCAGATCAGCAATAACGACATCGCCGAAACGGCCAGCGTACCGGCTTCAAAACCCAGCAGACCAATGCCATAAAGCGGCGTCAATATCGCTGCAACCAGAGCCGATAAAGATGATACGCGCCAGATCATGGCAACCGTCAACCAAGTCGCCATTGCCAGCAGCCCCAGCCACAGATTCAAACCGAGCAACACACCGACCGCAGTCGCCACGCCCTTGCCGCCCTGGAAGCGTAAAAATACCGGAAATACATGCCCGAGAAACACCGCCAGCGCCGCCACAGCGACCGCTTCATCACCCAAGCCCCATTGCGGCGCGTAAGTTTGCGCCAGAAACACCGCCAGCCAACCTTTCCCGGCATCGCCGAGTAAGGTCAGTACCGCTGCGGCTTTCTTACCGCTGCGCAGCACATTGGTCGCGCCAGGGTTTTTGGAACCGTAGGTGCGCGGATCGGGCAATTTAAAAACCCAGCTCGCCACCAGCGCAAAAGAAATCGAACCCAGCAAATAAGCCAGTACAGCAAACAACAATAATGTCATATCAACCCAATCATCCGGACAAAATAGATTAGAATCCCGTATCGCTCACGCAAAGACGCCCATTTTACCGCTGAATCACCGATGGATATTATTTTTCTGCACGACTTAAAAGCCAAAACACTGATCGGCGTGTACCCGTGGGAACGCATCGTGCCGCAAACCATCCAAATCGACCTGGAAATCGCCCTGCCCAGTAGCCGCGCGTGCCAGACGGATAAGATCGAAGATGCCCTCGATTATGCACTGATCGTCGACCGCATCAACGATATTCTCACCAACAAACACTTTTCGCTGCTGGAAGCTTTGGCCGAACATATTGCGCAAACGATTTTGAGCGAATTTCATTCGCCGTGGGTCAAGATCAGCGTGGCAAAACTGGGGATTATTCGTGGGGTAAAGAAACTCGGTGTACGTATCGAGCGCGGCTCAAAAACTGCCTAAAAGTCCGCGTCCAAGCAAAAAAACATTACGACTTGATCGTTCAATTTGTGCGCCAGCCATCATCGGCGTCAAAATCAAAGCCACTGCTGCTCAAGATATTGCAACCTTAATCGAGCAAAAGCTTCAATACGAAGCGCAAGCCGGACAATTCAAGACACTGTATTTGAAATAAATGGTGCGTGAAATTTTCCCGGTATTCTCAAGAACAATCGGCGTGGGTGACAGTCTCAGCAATGAAGTTGGTGCACATTCCGCTCATTTCGACCGGAACGGTCCACAGGGAAATTCAACGGTTTCTCAGATGGAAATTTACAACGGCTGACTTCATCGTTGATAATATCATTTCACTTATCCTGGATTAGGAGGTATTCCATGCGTACAATCCCAGCCATCGTTATTTTTTATGCAGCTTCACTGATATTCTTTACGAGCAACACGTTTGCAGGACAGGATATCAGTGAGATTCAGCGGCAATTTAATGCCGAAACGGTCAACAAACGCTTCAGTGTCCCGACCGATGCGGCTTTAACATCGGCGCTTAAAGAAGCAACGCAAAGAGGCACGCCAACTAAAACACAAAGCTATTCGCCCGGCTGCTTTGGTTTAGGCTGCGTGTTAGGGCAGAACATCGGTTATGGCAGTTATTTCGGCGGTTATTCGCGCCCCTATTATGGCGGCTTATATGGCGTGAATAGTTATATGCCGTATTATTCTGGCTGGTAATTTTGCAAATAATGGTTAAATAGATTTACTCACTAAAATAATTTAATTTCATTCAATCATCAAAAGGGAGATGCAATGGGTTACTCCATTAACAAGAATACCTGGGTACTGACAGGAATCATGCTATGTTCTTTGGTTTTAAGTGGATGTGCAGCGGTCCATACATCTATAGCCAAGAAAGATTTGGATGTGCAAACTAAAATGAGTGACTCTATTTTTCTGGATCCAGTTGAGCCGGATAAAAAAATCGTCTATTTGAACATCCGCAATACCTCCGATAAGACTAATTTTGATATCACCGCTACGGTTGCTAGAGCGCTGGAAGGCCGCGGCTACCGTATCACCACCAATCCCAAAGAAGCGCATTATTGGCTGCAAGCGAATGTACTGAGCGTCGACAAAGCCAGCCCGACCGCTGCGGAATCTGCACTGAGAGCAGGCTATGGCGGAATGGGCAGCGCCGCCTTGGGTGCTGCCGTGGGAACAGCCACTGGCGCGGCGATGGGTGGCTGGACAGGTGCCGGTATTGGCGGACTAGCGGGTGCAGCCGCATTTGGTGTCGTCAGCACCATTGCGGATGCTTCTGTCAAAGATGTCACTTACATGGCAATTACTGACGTAGAGATCGCGGAACGCGCCGAAGAGGGTGTCATTGTCCGTGAAGACCGGCAGCAGGATGCAAAACAAGGCGTGGGGGGCGCTCGAAGACAATCGTCGACTAAAGTCAGCGAAATGAACAAATTCCGCACTCGCGTCGTGAGCACAGCCAACAAGGTGAATCTGCAATACGAAGAAGCGGCGGTGGAATTGACCAATGGATTAGCACGTTCTATTTCTGGACTGTTCTAACACTCCATAGCGGGTGCCGGTTTAACTCAGGATGTTCTCCAGTTGCAATTGCAATGAAACTGGAGAACATCACCCGGCAACCTTCTTGCACTCAATACGCACGCATCGAAGTTGAATTCTTCTACCAAACCTAGGAGCGCATCATGTCCCTAAAAACAATCCCTGCAATACTGACTTTGGTTTTAGTGTTCACGGTTTCTACCACGCACGCGCAAAAAAACAATGCAGCCGCCGAAGGCCGCGACGCCCTCAATCGCATGACAAAAGAACTGGGATTGAGCGACGCGCAGCGCAGTAAGGTTGAAACCATTCTCAATACGGAAAAAAAGAAGGTTGAAGCTGTTTTCAACGAGGAACGTAAAAAATTGCAATCCATCCAGGAAGAAACACGATCCAGCTTGAAAACGGTGTTGACACCTGAACAAATGCAAAAACTCGAGAACAAGATGCGTCAGGAAAGCAGCAAAAATACGAATCAGAAAAAGTAAATTCGAAGTATCGGTTGATTTATCGATCAAGCACCGATTCTGACTGGTAGCTCGTCGGATCGATCACATTCGCCGCCGCGAATCCCGCTTTACGAATCCGGCAAGAATCACAGACACCGCAAGCGTGTCCCATTTCATCCGCTTGATAGCACGAAACCGTCAAGCTGAAATCCACACCCAAGGCCAGTCCGGCTTTGATGATTTCTTTTTTGGACAAATGCATCAGTGGCGTATGAATAGTGAGTTTCTTGCCTTCAATTCCTGCTTTGGTCGCCAGATTCGCCATTTTCTCGAAGGCTTGAATATATTCCGGGCGACAGTCCGGGTAGCCGGAATAATCGACGGTGTTCACGCCCACAAAAATATCCTGACATTGCCGCGTTTCCGCCCAAGCTAGCGCCAGTGACAGCATGATGGTATTTCTGGCTGGTACATACGTAACCGGTATGTCCACTTCTGCTCCGCTTGTTGGCACTTCGATCGTCTGGTCGGTGAGCGCTGATCCGCCAAAAGCGGTGAGATCCAGCTTAATAATTTGATGTGCAACCGCCTCCAGTGATTGCGCGACTTTGCGCGCTGCAACCAATTCCGACCGGTGCCGCTGGCCGTAATCGATACTCAACGCATAGCATTGATAACCCTGGTCGCGTGCAATCGCCAAGGCCGTTGCGGAATCGAGACCGCCGGAGAGTAATACCACCGCTTTCTTCATGATTTAATCCAGCCAGAAAAACACTAAAAACTTCACCGCCCCGGCCCCTCGCCCCACAGCAGTTTGTGCAATTGAACCTGCATCCTGACCGGCAATTCATCGCACAATATCCAAGACGCCAATTGGGCGGGATCGAGGCTTTCATAAACGGGGGAAAAAAGGATCGGGCATATTGGCTGTAACTGTCTGCTCCGGATGAGCTCGCAAGCCCATTGGTAATCGGCTTCGTCGCACAGTACAAATTTGATTTCGTCCTGCGGTGCCAGGTATTCCAGATTACGCCAGTTATTTTTGGAGACTTCGCCCGAGCCGGGTGTTTTGATATCCATGATCTTCGATACTCGCACATCGACTTGGGATAAATCCAGAGCGCCGCTGGTCTCCAGCGACACCGAATAATGCGCATCGCATAACGCTGTCAGCAAAACCAGGCATGCCTTCTGCGCCAGTGGCTCGCCGCCGGTGACCGTCACGTAGCGCGTTTTATGCTGGGCTACCTGACGCAGTATCTCCGCGATCGATAGGTTCTCACCTCCGCTAAAGGCATACGCGGTGTCGCAGTAGCCGCAGCGTAACGGGCATCCCGTCAGGCGCACGAACACGGTCGGCAAACCAATCCGGCTGGTTTCACCTTGTAATGAAAAGAAAATCTCACTGATACGCAAGACTGTTGTCTCTAACGCTTGCATGATGTTGGATCGCTTGGAGAAAAAGATCGATTATATTGCTTTGCGGGTAATGCGGGAAACTACGATTGAACAGCTAGGGATAAAACGGCGAGTTTACTTGATGTTAGCCAGACGCTGTTTGGCTTTTTTGGCGGCATCGCTCTGCGGGTATTTTGCCAGCAAATTCTCCAGAGTTTGTTTGCTTGCCTTGCTATCGCCCATTTCCAGCTGACTGGAAGCGATGTTCAAAAATGCATCCGGCACTTTGTTACTGGCGGGGTACTTGCTGATCAATTTTCTCTGCGCATCGATCGCTAATTGGTAATCGCGCAGCGCATAGCGCCCATTGCCGATCCAATAAGCAGCACCCGGCGATAAATTGGATTGTGGGTAATTTTCCAGGAAGCTCTCAAATTGCGCGATTGCATTAGCGTATTCACCATTTTTGAACAAATCAAACGCTGCTTTATAAGCACCACTTTCTGTAGTTCCCGGTGGCGTTAGCTCATTCGCGGCTACCGCACCGGAATCCTGAGTCACGGAAGCATCCGCGACTTCGGATGACGTCGATTCCGGTATTACCGTATCGGCATCTACCGGAGGCGCGGCGGCGGCTTGTTCGCTTGGCGAAGATGAAGGCGCAGCCGCGCTGCCGGGTGCGCCTTTGTTGAGCTCCAAGTGAGAAGAAGGGGATCGCTTTTGGGGAGATTGCTGTTCGATCTGGCGTAACCGATTATCCAGATCAATATAGAAATCCCGTTGCCGTTTTTGTAACAGCGCATTATCGTTACCCAGCATTTCTATTTGCCCGTTGAGCTTTCCCAATTCCTGTTCCAGCGTTTCAACTTTTGAATAAAGCTCGAGTAAAGCCTGGCTGTTCAGCGCCTCTTCCATCTTGGCAATACGCGCTTCCATTTCTTTCACTTGTTTACGTAATGCGTTAATCTGCTCGCGTGCCTCATCATCGCCAAACAATGCGGCATAACTGACATTACAGCTCAGCAATACCAGCAGAAGGAAAGCGCGTATCAGCATGTTTATTCACCCCGGTACAGGATGTCGGTACGGCGGTTCTGACTCCACACCGATTCACCTTGTCCCAACGCGCGCGGTTTTTCTTCGCCCAGACTGACCGATTCAATTTGCGCATCACGAGCACCGGCTAAAGTCATCATGTTTTTGACGCTATCGGCGCGGCGTTGACCTAAAGCCAGATTGTATTCACGGCTACCGCGGTCATCGGTATTTCCTTGCAGGATTACGCTGGCGCTGGCGTTGTCGCGTAAGAACCGGGCGTGTGACAGCACCAGTTCGCGGTATTCGCCTTTGACGCTATAGCTATCGTAATCATAATAAACGCTGCGTTGCGACAGGATACTGTTCGGATCATTCAGTTGACTGAAATAACCCGGTCTGCCTGAGCCGGATCCGCCTAAATCGCTGCCGCCCAAACCGGCGCCAGCGCCAGCGCCCGAGCCTGCGGTAAGATCATCTACTTCGGGCTGCGTTGTTTGGCTGGCGCACGCTGACAACAAAACGATCAATGAAATACCTAATAGTTTTCTCATTTATAACTCCTTTAAAATAAAAATATTACTTCCAAGTTGGTAAGGGACCCCAGGCCGGTTCCCGGATATCGCCGGTCTGTACTGTCAGATGTTGCCTCGTCTGCCCATCCCTGGAAACAGCGGATAATATACCATGCCCGTTAATCTCGGTTGCATACAAGATCATCTTGCCATTAGGGGCAAAACTGGGCGATTCGTCGAATTTGGAGCTTGTCAGTATCTGCACTTGGCGCGAACCGATATCCTGAACCGCGACATTAAATTGGCCATTGTTACGGTGGATGAAAGTAAAGCTTTTACCGTCCTGGCTATAATCCGGGCTGACATTGTAACTGCCCTCGAAAGTGAGCCGTTCGGCATTACCGGATTCCGAATTCCCTACCGCCATGCGATAAACTTGCGGACTGCCGCCACGGTCGGAGGTAAACAAAATATACCGTCCATCCGGCGAGAAATTGGGTTCCGTATCGATCCCGGAACTCCGGCTCAATCTTTGCAAACCGCTGCCATCGGCATTCACCAGAAAAATCTGCGATCCGCCTTGGCCGGTCAATACCACAGCCAATCGTTTACCATCGGGCGACCATGACGGTGCGCTGTTGCTGCCTTTGAAGTTGGCCACCGCTCTGCGCTCCCGGGTTGCCAATGTCTGCACGTAGACAATCGGTTTTTTATTTTCAAAAGAAACGTAGGCCAATTGCTTGCCGTCAGGTGACCATGCTGGTGAAATGATCGGTTCGGTATATTCAATGATCGATTGCGCGTTATAGCCGTCGGCATCGGCCACCTGCAAGGCATACTTGTTGCCACGTTTCAATACATAAGCGATTCGCGTGCTGAAAACCCCCACATCGCCTGTCAACGCTTCATAAATGACATCCGCAATCCGATGCGCCGCGGCGCGCAATTGTGACGTGGTAACCGTGATCGCCAAGCCGGTCAGTTGCGATTTTTTGGCTACATCCATCAAACGAAATTGTATTTCCACCTGATCGCCGGATACAGCGGCCACACGGCCGATCACCAACGCATTGGCACCACGGTTGGCCCAATCGGAATACACAACCTCCACCGGTGCATGCGGCGATAAACCGGCGGGATCGACCAACCTAAACAAGCCGGTACGTTGCAAATCGGCGCCAATAACCGCCGTGATGCTTTGTGGCAGTTTGTTTTCATCGGCGAAGGGAACGATTGCAATCGGAATACGCGATGCGCCGCCGCCAAAAATTTCGATGTTCAGTTGCGCATGCGAGTGTGCGCTGATCAAGCATAAAAGCAGAATCCATGCGGCACGAATAGATTGGAACCAATTAATTGACATAGGCATTAAATTTTCAAAAAACAAAAAATTACCGGCTGATTATAACAATCATTCACGATAATGCACGGTAATATTCAGGTTACGAAACTCGTTAAACAGCATGGGATCGGGCGGTAACGGCAACGGTTTGGATAGAAAGATCGCGCGTTCGACCGCGCTATCAAAAGACGCGTGTCCGCTGCTTTTGCTTAATCTGACATCGAGAATATCCCCGCCCGGCAGCAAGGTAACGCTGAACTCGGCCACTGGATTACCGGGCAGATCCGGCGGCATCACGATTCTGCTCCTGATTTTGGCAAGAATCAGCGCCTTATATTTGCCGATCTCGCTCGCCACCTGATTCCTTGCCGCAGCCTGCTGCGCGGCGCGTTGCGCTTCCGCTTCGCGCTGCGCTTTGGCTTCCTGCTCACGCTGCCGTTGCGCCGCCAGTTCTTTTTCCTTCTGCTTCTGTAATTCCTTCTGTTTCTCCAGCGCTTTCTGTTTCTCGGCTTCCTTTTGTTTCGCTATTTCTTGTTGCTTTTCCAGCTCTTTCTGCTTTTCGAGTTCCTTTTGCTTCTCTAACTCTTTCTTTTTCTCGAATTCTTTCTTCTTCTCCAGCTCTTTTTGTTTTTCCAGTTCTTTTAATCTTTCCTGCTCTTTAATTTTTTCCTGTTCTTTTTTCTTTTGCGCTTCCACATCCGGTTTTTCCTTGACCGGCTCCGGTTTCTCCTTCATCGCAATATCCGGTTTTTTGACCGGCGGCGTAACCGCCGCTTTTTGCGGTTCAGGCTTAGCAGGTTCCGGTTTCGGCGGTTCGGGCTTAGGTGGCTCCGGCTTCGGGGGTTCGGGCTTAACCGGTTCCGGTTTGGGTGGTTCCGGCTCCGGTTTCACAGGCTCGGGGACCGGTTTAGGCTGCTTCGGCGGCGCTTGCGTTTTTACCGGTTCCTGCACAGGCTTAGGCAATTCGGTCCAGATATCGACCATCATCCCTTCCGGCGGATGATCTTTCCAGCTCACACCAAAAACCAGTAATGCAATAAACAGCAAATGCACCAGTACCGCCAGCACACCTGCCAATAATGATTTTGGTTCTGAATGGGGGGAATTGCGCGGGTCGCTCGAACTCATGAGCAATCGTTATTTCTGTTGAGCCAGCAAACCGACTTTTTGTACCTGGTTCTGCTGCAGAATATCCATCACTTTGATGACTTCTTCATAGCGTACATTTTTGTCTGCGGCGATGACTACCGGTTGCTCGGCATTTTGCGCTTGTTTTTGCTTGATCGCTTCGATCAGCTGGTTTCGATCCACTTTCTGCTCCGTGGCTGACTTGGCGCGATCGCGCAGTGTCAGGCTGCCATCCGCCTTAATGATTACTTCCAGCGGCGCCACCGGTGCCGCCAGCGATTTGCCGATTTGCGGCAATTCAATCTGGCCGTGGTTAATCATCGGTGCCGTGATCATAAAAATGATCAGCAACACCAGCATCACATCAATGTAGGGCACTACATTGATCTCATTCACCAATTTATGCTTGGCACGACGCGCCATAACAACCTCTCAATCTCGTTTATTCAGCTGCTCGCCGTTGCAACACATTGGACAACTCTTCCATGAAACTCTCAAAACGCGTCGCCAGTTGATCCGTTCTGCTGGCGTAGCGATTGTAGGCCACCACCGCCGGAATCGCCGCGAACAACCCCATCGCCGTTGCGATCAGCGCTTCGGCAATCCCCGGTGCAACATGCGCGATGGTCGCCTGGGTAACACTCGACAAACTGCGGAAGGAATTCATAATGCCCCATACGGTACCGAACAAACCAATGTAAGGGCTGACCGATCCGACGGTCGCCAGGAACGACAAATGCGACTCCAAATAATCCATTTCCCGTTGATAGGTAGCACGCATGGCTCTGCGTGTACTTTCCATCACTGCGTCCAGATCGGATCCGGCCGGATGTTTGGTGAACTCGCCGAAACCTGCGGCAAAAATGCGTTCTAAACTGCCCGATTCATAACGCGAGCTGATGATGCGTTGATGCAATGCGTTCAAGTCGACACCACGCCAGAAAATATCTTCGAAATCATCGGTTTTCTTGATCTCATAGCGGATGACGAACAATTTACGAAAAATAAACCACCACGATGAAAGCGAAATCAAGACCAGAATCAGCATCACTAGTTGCACCAGCACGCTGGCACTGGTGATCAGATGAAGAAACGACATATCTTGTGTTACTGATGTACTCATGCGACTTTCCCAATTTTCTCACGTAATGGCGCAGGAATACGCACTGGCTTAAGCGTATCCGCGCCGACACACACCACCTGAATCGTGGCACTCACTAGTTTGACATGATTGCATATTATTTCCTGAAATAATGCAATCCGGCTTCTACCGACCTCTGTCACCGCAACCGTTACACTCAACAAATCATCCAGGATAGCTGGTTTCAAATATTCAACCTCAAGCGAACGTACCATGAACAGTATGTTGTGCACTTCAACCATTGAGTGCACATTGAATCCCAGCGCCCTGAGCCACTCATAGCGCGCCCGTTCCATGAAATTCAGGTAGTTTGAGTGATAGACGACGCCGCCTGCATCGGTATCCTGGTAGTAAACGCGAACGGGCAGCGAAAAATTATCGTTTGGCATGACTTTTTAATACCGGCATGGTAATGATACCGCAACCAGCGCCATCGCTATGCAGCAAAAACACCGGTTGACAAATACCGGTCGCCCCGGTCGCATACGATAAAGACGATCACTGCGTTTTCAACCGTGGCGGATACGCGTAAGGCCGCGACCAATGCGCCGCCGGATGAAATACCGGCAAAAATGCCTTCTTCACGCGCCAACCGGCGCGTCATCTCTTCTGCTTCGGGTTGAGACACGTAAATCATGTCATCCACTTGTTTGGTATCGAAAATTTTCGGTAAATATGCCGGTGACCATTTGCGGATACCGGGAATCTGCGCCCCCTCTTCGGGCTGCACACCGATCACTTTAACCGGCGTCGCTTGCTCTTTAAAAAACCGCGAGCAGCCCATGATCGTTCCGGTGGTTCCCATACTACTGACAAAATGGGTGATTTTCCCTTGGGTATCGCGCCAAATTTCCGGTGCTGTGCTTTCATAATGCGCCAGTGGATTATCCGGGTTGGCAAATTGATCGAGAATAATTCCTTGTCCTTCATCGCGCATCTTCTCGGCCAAATCGCGCGCTTGCTCCATGCCGCCGCTTTTCGGCGTCAGAATGATTTCCGCACCGTAGGCGCTCATTGATTGGCGCCGCTCGATACTGAGGTTTTCCGGCATGACCAGCACCATGCGATAGCCCATCATAGCGGCAGCCATCGCCAGCGCGATGCCGGTATTGCCGCTGGTGGCCTCGATCAGGGTATCGCCCGGTTTAATTTCACCGCGCTTCTGTGCATGCGAAATCATCGATAGTGCCGGCCGGTCTTTTACCGATCCAGCCGGATTATTGCCTTCAAGTTTGGCGAGAATAACATTATGGGTTGTGCCGGGCAGGTGCTTGAGTCTTACTAAAGGCGTATTGCCAACAAAATTCTCAATCGTTTTATACATGAACTTAGACTTTATAACGAATGCTCCAGATTATCGCACAAGCAACCGGCATTGAAACAATGTTATTACGCAAATAAAAACCCTCCCCGAATTTCTCCGGAGAGGGTTTTTTAATCTACCGCCGGAACATTACTCCTGCTTAGCTGGCGCTTCCGCGCTTTTTTCGCCTTCGACGGTAACCGCATCACGCAATTGCTTGAGTGTTCCCGCACCAATTCCGCTCACTTTTGCCAAATCATCAACGGAAGCAAAAGCGCCGCTTTTTTCGCGATACTCAATGATCGCTTTTGCTTTAGCGGGGCCAATCCCTTGCAGAGATTCAAGCTCAGCTTGCGAAGCGGTATTGATGTTGACAGCCGCGAACGTGGTGCCAGTAACCAGGAAAAACAAAGTCATTATTAAAAATAATCGCTTCATGCACTCTCCTTATCAAAACAAAAACAAACACTAATGCGCAAGTAAAAATACGCTTCAGTTTTTGCGGATTAAAAAAACCTGCACACATAAGCTACTATGCCGGCAGGTTTAAGTGATATCGGATTAGGCTAAAATTAATTTAGCGAGTATTTGAACTTTCAAGCACTTGCGAGAAAAATAACAATTCCTTAATCAAGCCGGTCAAGCATTCCGGAAGCGCGAGTGTTTAACGATCAGAATCGTAACGAGCGGCAAAACAAAACCGATGATGGTGACCGTAATCAGTAAATGCCCCAGCTCGCTGTAATCGGCGGGAACCGTGATCTGACCGGTTGCCATATCTTTCACTTCGCGTTTCACTTCGTAAATCTGATTGAGATACTTAGTGCCCAGTTGCGAAGCCGACAAAGCCAGATTGGTAAACGAGGCCATCACGGCAAAAAAGGTAGCTTTGAGTTTTTCCGGCGCGGAATTGGCAATCCACGCGAGCATCGGAATCATGGCAATTTGCCCCAGCGGTGACTCCAACGCGGTATCGACCAGTGCAATAAAACGCGCATCGACAATGCCGCCCGTGACCGCCGCCGTCCATTCGTGCAGACCAAAGTACATACCGACGATCGGCAGCGACAGGAAGCTGCTCACGATGGTGAGAAAAGCGATGATATACGCGATCGAACGCTCCGCCATGAAACGGCGGAAAATAAACATGCCGAACAGTGTCAGCACAGCACCGATCAAGGATAAGACCGCCAGAAATTGCTGATCGAACCCCAATTCATCGATCATCCACCAAGTAGAACCTGCGCCGGGACTGGGAATCGCGCGGAAAATGAAAATCATCACAGCGGTTCCGACCAGCACATTACGCGCATCGGGTTCGAGTTCTCCAGTCAATCGCCACATCAGAAAAACGATAATCGCCATGGAAATGGCAAATACGATCTCCTCCCCGCCGGATACGCCACTGACACCAACGCCCAGCGACATGACGGTAAAAACCAAGCCGCCGCCAAGAATCCACCAGTTGATTGCGGGCGGTTCCGCATGCATACCGAGCAATTTATCCACTTCCTGCCGGTTATACCCTTGCGCCTGAAAACGCTTGCGTTCACGCCGCTGCAACCAAGCCGCAAAAACAACTCCGAAAATCGAAACCGCCGGAATGATTAAGGCCAGCTCGTAAACCAACAGATACAACGCATCCTTTTCCACTTCCGGCAAGGATCCTGCATCGCGCAGTAAAACAACGTTGGCAACGGATACCAGCACACCGCCGCCAATGATGGCGACACGCCCCAAAGTCTGCATGGTGACGTGCATCAGTTTGCGTTTTTCCGCATCCAGTTTATTGCCGTTCTCGTCGACGCGCGGCACCGCTTCAACGGTCATCGCATCCGCAACCACATCCTGCAGCACATAGCCGACCGGCGCCAGCAAAGCGGATAACACATACCAGGTTTCAACCGGCGCCATCGCGGCCATGGCTTCGGTGTGTCCGAGCAAGCCGATCATGATGATCAGGCTCAGCATGATCAAGCTGGCGCCCAGATACACTAGTAACCCTTTCCAACGCCACACCAGATCGACCAAATGCCCCAGCGGCATCTTAAGCGCCCACGGCAACATCATCCAGAATCCGAGCGCTGCCAGGAATTCGGCGGAAAGGCCGAGCTTTTCCTTAACGTAAAATGTGCCCACAATCCCCGTCAAGCCGGAAATACCGGCGGCAACATACACCATCAACGGCGGCAGGTAAGACAAGCGCATTTCCCGTCCAAGCGACAGAATATTGGCGCTAAACCACTGCGCAATGACGGATAGGAATCCGTTAGCAGGTAATAGATTTTTCATAAATTTTAATTGGCATCATCACATTTGAATGCTGGCATGCGATTACTTCTGTTTAGGACGCACGCCTACTTTGATCGGAATCGACTTTTCCTGCTTGTTGCGGATGACCGTAACCGTCACGGTTTCACCCGGCGCCAGCGCGGCCACCACATTCAGCATCTCGGAAGAATTCTTGAGCGCTTTGCCCGCTATCGCGACCAAAATATCGCCCGCCTTGATGCCAGCCTTGTCCGCCGGACCATCTTTCAGCACGCTGGCGATCAATGCACCACTCGGCTCTTCAAGACCGAACGATTCCGCCAGCTCCTGCGTCATGTCTTGCATACTGACGCCCAGCCAGCCGCGAGTCACACCGCCGGTTTGCACAATTTGCTCCATGATCTGTTTGGCAATATGCACCGGAATTGCGAAGCCGATACCCAACGAACCGCCGCTGCGGGAATAGATCGCTGTATTGATACCGATCAAATTGCCCGATGTATCGGTCAGCGCACCGCCGGAATTACCGGGATTGATCGCGGCATCGGTTTGAATGAAATCTTCAAAGGTATTGATGCCAACCCGGCTTCTGCTCAGCGCGCTGACAATGCCCATGGTAACGCTCTGTCCGACACCGAAAGGATTGCCGACCGCCAGCACCACATCGCCAATCTTGACTTGTTGCGATTGCCCGAATGTGATCACCGGCAAATCCTTCAGATCCGTTTTCAGCACCGCCAGATCGGTTTCCGGATCGGAACCGATCAATTTAGCCTTGGCTTTTCTGCCATCGAGCAGAGCGATTTCAACTTCATCCGCGGCTTCGACTACATGATGATTGGTCAGGATGTAACCGTTAGCACTGACGATCACGCCGGAACCCAGGCTCGATGTGCGCTTCGGCCTGGATTCGAATTGCTCGCCAAAAAACCGCCGCAATGCGGGATCGTCCAGCAGGGGATGCGACGGTTCCTTGGTTTCTTTGCTGGTAAAAATATTCACCACCGACGGCATGGCGACCTCCGCCGCCCTGGAATAACTGTCCGGCCTATCCGCCTCAACCGCTGGCGCGGCTTCACGGATGGTCACGATTTCTCCGCGCGGTTTCAACGGCAGCAACTCCGGCCGTAGCGTGGAAATCACAAAAAAAATAGCCAGCAAAACTGCCGCCGTTTGTGCAAAAATCAACCAGAGTCTGTACATCAAAGCTCGTTACTCCAAAATTAAAATAGCCGCAGAAATGAATTGATTGCGGTGTAGTATATGCACCAAGGAGAAAAATCAATGCATCGAGATGAACTGGAAAATCATCTGAACCAATTACTGGACATATCCCGTTTTCATGATTATTGCCCAAATGGCCTGCAAGTGGAAGGGCGCGACAGTATTCATGTCATGATCAGCGGCGTTACCGCCTCGCTCGATCTGCTGCAAGCCGCTGCCGCCGCGAAAGCGGATGCCATTCTCGTGCATCACGGCTATTTCTGGCGCGGCGAGGATATGCGCATCACCGGCATGAAAAGCCGCCGCATTGTGCTGCTGCATCAGCAGCACATCAATTTATTCGCTTACCATCTGCCGTTGGATGTGCATCCGCATTTAGGGAACAATGCCATCCTGGGGAAAAAACTGGGATTGATCGAAACAGGCCGGTTTGGCGAACAGGACATCGCCGCCCAGGGAGAATTAGCGCAAGTCACGACTTTAAGCGCATTAGCCGAGAAAATATCCCGCACGCTGTTACGCAAGCCGATGATCATCGGCGATCCTGACAAGCCTATCCGGCAGATTGCGTGGTGTACTGGCGCCGCGCAAGGTTATTTCGATGCCGCCATTCAACTGGGTGTGGATGCCTATATTACCGGCGAGATCTCGGAGCAGAACGTGCATGCCGCGCGTGAATCCGGTGTCGCATTTATCGCCGCGGGGCATCATGCGACGGAACGGTACGGTGTGCAAGCAGTAGGCGATCACATTGCGCAGAAATTCGGCATCCAGCATCAGTTTATCGATATTGAAAATCCGGTATAGCCCAACCGCAGCCTGGCGGTATCTATATCACAGCAGTCGCGGCAAACCTGAAGGAAGGGTTGTCATCTATTGATCCTTGTTGTCATCATCCTGCTTCTTTCTGCCTGAAAACATGGTCCACCAGATGACAAACAAAAACAAACCCAGCGCCACTGCCGCTTCGACTACAAGCCACCACCAATTCATAATGTAAGATACGCTCAAGTTAAAATCAGACCGTTACTCTAACCAAAATCCGATGAAAAACCAATTAAGTTTTATTATTGCCGCTTCATACCTGCTGCTCACCGCTTGCGCTACCGGAACCATCAGCCCCACGCTGCCGCCCAGCGAACCGGCGGAAGTTGTCGCACCGCCGCCAGCGGAAAAACCCCTGACAAAATCGGTTCACAAACGCGTTCAATGGTCTGCGTTGACCGGCTGGAAACACGACGATCTGCAACCGGCGTGGCAAGCGTTCCAAAGAAGCTGCACGGTTTTAAGCAAGCAACCGGCTTGGAAGGAAACTTGCCGGTTGGCTGCGGCGCAGAAGAAAACCGATAACGCCGCGTTGAGAAACTTTTTTGAAAACTATTTCACGCCGTATCAAGTCATCAATACCGATAACACCGAAGAAGGATTGATCACCGGCTACTATGAGCCTCTGTTGAAAGGTAGCCGAAAACCCTCAAGCCGTTACCGCTATCCGGTGTATGCCGCACCCGATGATTTGCTGACCATCGAATTAGGCACGGCGTATCCGGAATTGAAAGACCTGCGTTTGCGCGGCCGCCTGAATGGACGAAAAATCGTTCCTTATCACAGCCGGGCGGACATCATGAATAACCCGAAATTGCTGAATGGCTACGAGCTCTTGTGGGTGGAAGACGAAGTTGAACTGTTTTTCCTGCACGTGCAAGGCTCCGGCCGGATCGTGCTCGATAGCGGGGAGACCATGAAAATCGGCTTTGCCGATCAAAATGGCTACCCGTATAACTCGATCGGCAAACTTCTGGTCGAACGCGGCGAGCTGCCGCTGGAAAAAGCCTCCATGCAAGGCATCAAGCAATGGGGGCAGCAAAACCCTAAAAAACTGCCCGAACTGTTGCAGCAAAACGCCCGTTACGTATTTTTCCGCGAGCTGCCGTCCGATTTATCCGGACCGATCGGCGCTTTGGGCGTGCCGTTGACCGCTGGACGCAGCATCGCGATCGATCCGTTGTCGATCCCGCAAGGCGCACCGGTATTTCTGTCAACCACCTGGCCCAACAGCAACAAACCGCTGAACCGGCTAATGGTGGCGCAGGATGTCGGCAGCGCCATCAAAGGCGGCATCCGCGCGGATTTCTTCTGGGGATTCGGCCATGAAGCCGGCAATCAGGCGGGAAAAATGAAACAACGCGGGAAGATGTGGTTGCTGATGCCGCGCGACGCTAAACCGCCCGCACTTTCACGGCAATAAAAAAGCTTGCCGGATTTCCCCGGCAAGCTTCTTTTAACCGTTTGTTTGGAATTTATTTGCTTTTGCTCGCGCTTTCCAGCTTTTCCTCGATGGTCGCAGCGGGAATCATCCCGCCGACAATCGAGCCATCGGCAAAAATCAACGTCGGTGTACCCGTTACTTTATTCTCATGGCCTGATTTCACCAATGCATCCAGCGGTGTGTCACACTCTGAACTGGATGGCGCAACGCCTTTCAGCATAAAGTCATCCCAGGCTTTGATCTGATCCTTCGAACACCAGATTTTTTTCGACAATTCCATCGAACCTTTCAATACCGGATACAGCAATGTATAGATCGTGACATTGTTGATGCTCAGCAATTCTTTCTCCAATTGCTTGCAATACGGGCAATTGGGATCGGTAAAAACAGCCACTTTGCGTTTGCCATCGCCTTTGACGATTTTGATGGCATGCTGCAATGGCAGTGATTCCAATGGCACACGCCGCGCCGCTTTGATCTCCTGGATGCGCTCGTTGGTCATACTCACCCGGGTTTTGGGATTGATCACATGACCGAAGAAGAAATAGTCCGCTTTATCATCGGTATAAAACACTTCATCGCCGACAACTACCTCATACAAACCCAAGTAAGGGGTTTTTTTCAAGCTATCGATAGTGCTCCCGGCAAAATGCGGTTGAATGGCTTTCCTTAATGCTTCTTCATCGGCCCAGGCGGATCCGGAGAAAAAACTGATTGCCAGAATTGAGATGAAAAGCTTTAAGCGCGTGGCCATAATGACTCCAGTGTTAGAAAATAAAATTTAATTCAATGCGTGCTGCATCAAGCGATTCTTGATCAGCGGCAAGCGGTTGGTGATCTCCAGCCCGAGATTGCGCAGGCGCGCCAAGGTCGGATTGGAATTATTGAATAGTTTCTGCAAGCCGTCGGTGACCAGTTCCAGCGCCAGAATATCTTCCTTGCGCGCCAGCTCGTAACGCCGCAGCAACATAAAATCGCCGCAATCCGCCCGCATTCCGCGCGCATTGAGAATCGCCGCAAGCTCACGGGTATCGCGCAATCCCAGATTCACGCCCTGCCCGGCCAGCGGATGAATACCGTGCGCTGCATCGCCGATCAGCACCAATCGAGGTTTGATCAGTTTATCCACATGCACAAAATTCAATGGGAAACCCACGGGCGGGGTAATCAACTGCAATTTACCCAACGTATGCGAAGCCGCTTCTTCCACACGGCGGCACAACTCATCTTCGGGCAAATTACGCAGAAATTCCGCGTGATCCTCGGTCGTCGACCACACCATCGACACCCGCTTATCGGGCAGCGGCAACAGCGCCAGCACACCGTCGCGCCTGAACCATTGATGGGCAATCTGGCGATGCGACCGTTCCGTGCTAAAGTTGGCGACCACACCAATCTGGTTATACGCGTGGCGCGACACGTCAATCTCCGCTTGCTTGCGCACCCAGGAATTCACACCGTCCGCACCTACCACCAAAGCGGCTTCAAGCTGGCTGCCATCGTCCAGTTGCACTTCGACATGCGACTCCTGCCAGGTAATCGCAGTGCACTTCGCCGGACAATAAATGTGCAGATTTTCATTCAAGGATTTGAGCACTTCCCAAACTGCCGTTTGCAGTTGGCGGTTCTCAGCGATAAATGCCAGCTCCGGTATACCGATCTCGTATGCGCTGAAGTTAACATGCGCGGCATTGTCATCGCCAAACACCGCCATCTCATAAACCGGCGCCAGGCGCTCGGCCTCCATCAACTGCCACACACCTAATTCCTGCAGAAAAGCCGCGCTGCCCGGACTGATCGCATACACCCGGCTATCCCAGCTGTCATCCTGCGGCAACGGCGGTGTTTCGTGCGGCTCTATCAGCGCGATCTTCAAGCCGCTCCCCTTCAGCGCAGCCACCAGGCTTGCTCCTACCATTCCGCCACCGATTACGATCATATCGAATTTCATGGAATTGATTATACAGCCGCTTTGTTATGGACGGGTAACACAAACTTCAACTTCATGATAAGCGTGCATTTCCTGTACTGCGCAGACTCATCGTCCACCCGCTTTAAACCACTAGCCAACATCGCCCAATCCCCTGAAAGAACGCATAAACCCTTGTCAAGTCACATTTTTGATCTTGACAAGCCCACCCCTCAAAGGCACAATGCTGCCCTTGCGTTTTAGCATATGGCGAATTAGCTCAGTGGTTAGAGCAGCGGAATCATAATCCGTTGGTCCGGGGTTCAAATCCCTGATTCGCCACCACCCCAAAATCCCTCATCAATTCAGAAAATCAGCGTTATTTGGATTTGAAGAATCCGGTCTTCTTGATCAAGGCTACTATCTTTTTTGTTTTGTGCCGCACCTAAGCGTTTGGAATCATGATAGAGAGTACAATGAGGATTAAGCACAATCGCACTGATATCGTTTGAAAATCGAGAAAAAGTGTTTCATGGGTTAATTTTTGTAAGAAACACGATCAGCATACGCCATCGAAAGTATCCGCCGAGAAAATCTCGGCAGCGGGATCCAATGCACGCTTGCGCGCCCCTGAACTATACGTCCGAAACGAACCGCTATGAAAGCGATACTAACGCAATCAATCGCCTTGATCAATGCTAGGAACTGATAAACACTTAGAACCTACTATCTAAATAGGTCAGTGGAAGAAAGCGGGCTTAACGATAAACAATTTAACTACAATTAGACAGGCGGCGGTTTCAATCCTCGCCCGGCTTTGGGGCCGGGCGCTACAAGCATGGGCGATCCAGGCTCGCTACGGGGTGAATGTTTCAATCCTCGCCCGGCTTTGGGGCCGGGCGCTACTTCCTCTGGCCCCTGTTTTCTTGTGTTCATATGCTGTTTCAATCCTCGCCCGGCTTTGGGGCCGGGCGCTACTTTGATGGTGTCCCGGCGGGTGTTTTTGGTTCGTGGTTTCAATCCTCGCCCGGCTTTGGGGCCGGGCGCTACTCGCTGCCGCCGTTAGCGTAAATCGCGTTAAATTCAGTTTCAATCCTCGCCCGGCTTTGGGGCCGGGCGCTACTTGCCTTTGTCCGACAGGATGCTGATTGAGTAACTGTTTCAATCCTCGCCCGGCTTTGGGGCCGGGCGCTACGTGAATCAGCGTTTCGCTCAGTCGCCGCACTTGCAGTTTCAATCCTCGCCCGGCTTTGGGGCCGGGCGCTACCTGGAGTCTCCGCATCGTTACCATTACCTTCAACATGTTTCAATCCTCGCCCGGCTTTGGGGCCGGGCGCTACTTACCGGGACTGACAGCATGAAATTCTCTGGCCAGTTTCAATCCTCGCCCGGCT
>MSXT01000098.1:0-3017 GCA_002083595.1 Proteobacteria bacterium ST_bin16
CTCTGCTAGTCTAGAGCCTTTGTAATTACTGCCCTATTAAAGTGATCGTGTTTCGTGAACTCAGGCGTAACTATAAATTGAGAAAGCAATCCAATTGTGAAGCAAATGTAAATTCTTTGTTAAATGTCAGTCACAAGCTGACACCAGCACATTACCAATGTCATGACTATGTATTGATTAATAATAAATTAAGCGGTTTCCTATTCGGAGAAAAATTCCCGCGCTTTATCCATCCAAGACTTGGCACGCGGGCTGTGGCGAGGACCGTCTTTTAAACTGATGGCTTCCAATTCTTCCAGTAACTCTCTCTGGCGCGCAGTCAATTTAACTGGCGTTTCCACCACGACATGGCAAAGCAAGTCACCTTTATCGTGACTGCGTACACCTTTGATTCCCTTGCCGCGCAGACGGAAAATCTTATCGGTCTGTGTTTCGGCCGGTACTTTGATTTTGGCGTGACCTTCCAGTGTCGGCACTTCGATTTCCCCGCCCAGCGCAGCCACGGTAAAGCTGATCGGAATTTCACAGTGTAAATTATCACCATCCCGGCGGAAAACAGAATGCGCCGATAAATGAATTACAACATACAAATCGCCCGGCGGACCGCCGTTTAAGCCAGCTTCACCTTCACCGGAAATACGAATGCGATCGCCATCGTCCACACCTTCCGGAATTTTTACGTTCAATGTCTTTTGCTGTTTAACGCGCCCTACACCATGACAGCTCGCGCAGGGGTGCGTGATAATTTTGCCGTTACCTTGACACTTGGGGCAAGTCTGTTGAATAGAGAAAAATCCTTGCTGCATCCTGACTTGCCCGTGGCCATTACAAGTTGGACACGTTTTCGGTGAGTGACCGGGTTTGGAGCCGCTACCATGACAAGCATCACATTCTTCCTGAGTAGGGATGCGGATTTTAGTTTCGGTACCATGCGCCGCCTGTTCCAGGGAAATCTCCAAGTTGTAGCGTAAATCGGAACCGCGATGCACATTGGCTCGTCCGCCGCGTCCACCGAAAATATCGCCAAAAATATCGCTAAACGCGTCGCTGAAGCCCTGTGCGCCACCTCCTCCGCCTGCATTTGCATCAACCCCGGCATGACCGAATTGATCGTAAGCAGCCCGCTTGCTCGTATCCGTCAATACTTCATAAGCTTCTTTGGCTTCTTTGAACATCTCCTCCGATTTCACATCGCCTGCATTGCGATCGGGGTGATACTTCATCGCCAATTTTCGATAGGCTTTCTTGATTGTTGCTTCATCGGCATCGCGGCTGACACCGAGCACATGATAATAATCTCGCTTACTCATCTTGGCTTCCTGCTCGCGTGATAAGGGTATGTTGTTTTGATTGTTGAAATTTAGCTTTATTCAAACACTAAAACGCAGAGCTCACACAGGCATTTACTGCGCTGCCGTGTGCGTCTCTGCGTTTGATTGTTTTAACAAAAATTATTTTTTGTTTTTAACTTCCTCGAATTCCGCGTCCACGACTTCACCTTCCACCGGCTTCTCGCCCCGGCCGGATGACGAAGCTCCGGCTTCAGGTTGCGCTTCACCGCCTGGCTGATCTTTTTGCTGATACATTTTCTCAGCCAGTTTATGCGCTGCCTCGGTCAATGCCTGCGTTTTGGCATCAATCTCGTCTTTATTGTCGGTTTTCAGTACTTCTTCGGCATCTTTCAATGCAGCCTCAAGCTTGGCTTTTTCATCGCTGCTTAATTGGTCGCCGTGCTCTTTCAGCGATTTCTTCACCGAATGAATCATCGCATCGCACTGATTACGGCTGGAAACCAGTTCCAGTGCTTTATGATCTTCCTCGGCATGCGCCTCGGCGTCTTTTACCATACGGTCAATTTCATCGTCCGATAAACCGGAGCTTGCCTGGATTTTGATTTTGTTTTCCTTGCCGGTCGCTTTGTCTTTCGCGGACACATGCAAAATGCCGTTGGCGTCGATATCAAACGTCACTTCAATTTGCGGCATGCCGCGCGGTGCTGTCGGAATATCGCTCAAATTAAACTGCCCCAGGCTTTTGTTTCCTGATGCCATCTCACGCTCGCCTTGCAGCACGTGAATCGTCACCGCCGTTTGGTTATCGTCCGCAGTGGAGAATACCTGTTGTGCTTTGGTCGGGATCGTGGTGTTTTTCTGGATCAATTTGGTCATCACACCGCCCAGCGTCTCGATACCCAGTGACAATGGCGTTACATCCAGCAACAGAACATCCTTCACGTCGCCTTTCAACACGCCGCCTTGAATGGCCGCGCCAACCGCTACCGCTTCGTCCGGATTAACATCTTTACGTGGTTCTTTACCGAAAATTTCTCTTACCTTATCTTGCACTTTCGGCATGCGGGTTTGTCCGCCCACCAGAATAACGTCGTCGATGTCCGATGCGGATAAACCGGCATCTTTGATCGCCGTACGGCAAGGTCCGGCGGTACGTTCGATCAAATCTTCCACCAGACTTTCCAGTTTCGCACGAGTTATTTTGACCGCCAAATGCTTCGGTCCGGAAGCGTCCGCCGTGATATATGGCAAATTCACTTCGGTCTGCTGGCTGGAAGATAACTCGATTTTGGTTTTTTCCGCCGCATCTTTCAGGCGTTGCAGCGCCAGCATGTCTTTCTTCAGATCGATACCGGTCTCTTTCTTGAATTCATCGACCAGATATTCCATGACACGCGAATCAAAATCCTCTCCACCGAGGAACGTATCGCCGTTGGTTGCCAGCACTTCAAATTGATGTTCACCTTCAACTTCAGCGATTTCAATGATGGAAATATCGAACGTCCCGCCACCCAAATCGTATACCGCGATTTTCCGGTCGCCTTCTTTCTTATCCAAACCGAAAGCCAGCGCAGCAGCGGTCGGCTCATTGATAATCCGTTTGACTTCGAGACCGGCAATGCGTCCAGCATCCTTGGTAGCTTGACGTTGCGAATCGTTGAAGTACGCCGGTACCGTGATCACAGCTTCGGTTACCGTTTCCCCGAGATAATCCTCGGCGGTTTT
>MSXT01000098.1:3177-4042 GCA_002083595.1 Proteobacteria bacterium ST_bin16
TTGACTGCAAACAACGTGTTTCTAGGATTCGTGATTGCTTGACGCTTGGCGGACGCGCCCACCAGAACTTCATTTTCTTCCGTATAGGCCACGATGGAAGGAGTTGTCCGCGTACCTTCCGAATTCTCTATGACTTTGGGTTTGCCGTTTTCCATGACGGCTACACAAGAGTTCGTGGTACCCAAGTCGATACCGATGATTTTTGCCATGTTTAGATCCTTTTAAAGATTAATTCTGTCTGTCGATGGGTATAAAAATGGAGATACTTGTAAAAAATTCAAGAGTCTTTTGCTTTTGAAACGGATACAAGCGCCGGACGGATAATGCGCTCGTGCAGCTTGTAACCTTTTTGCATGACTTGAACCACGGTATTCGGCGGTAGTTCGGAATCAATCATGCACATGGCTTGATGTTGATGCGGATCGAATTTCTCGCCTTTAGGATCAATCGCCTTGATATTAAATTTATCGAAAACGTTGATGAGTTGTTTTTGTGTAAGCTCCATGCCGCTCTTGAAATTTTCTATAGTTGCGTTCTCAACCGCCAATGCGGCGTCCAAACTGTCCATTACCGTCAGCAATTGCGCCGAGAAATTCTCAATCGCATATTTATGCGCATTGGAAACGTCGGTTTGCGCGCGTTTGCGGATATTTTCCGTTTCCGCCTTGGCGCGGATCCAGGCATCGTGATGCTCGGCCGCTTTGATTTCCGCTTCTTTCAGTAAATGCTCCAAATCGGGTTGCGCGTTAGTGATTTCACCAGTTTGGATGGTGGCATCGTTAGTCGCTCCGGGGATCTTGATTTCTTCCTGGGAATCAGCCATATCTTTTGGACTCGCTTCTGTATTGTGTGAATTTTCTGGACT
>MSXT01000030.1 GCA_002083595.1 Proteobacteria bacterium ST_bin16
GAGCGTACCGGTCGGTTGCGGATTTTTTGGGGGAGGTGTTTGGGTAAATCGTAGAAAACGGATTATGACTGAATCGGTTCGAAGCGTTGAATCTGGTTTAACGCATCGCCCAAGCTGGCGCGTGCAATTGCCATGTCGTAATCGGTTTGCAGCCCAATCCAGAACTCCGCACGGGTGCCGAAAAAACGCGCCAGCCGAAGTGCAGTATCTACGGTAATGGCGCGGCGCTCCCGCACGATATCGTTGATGCGTGGGGCTGGAACCTGCAAGGCCAGTGACAGCGCATGCGGCGTAAGCTTCAGTGGAACGAGAAACTCCTCGCGCAGGATTTCCCCAGGATGAACCGGCAGCAATTTTTCACCAGTAGCGATATCGCTGAAATCCAGATCATGTATGTCCTCAATGCGAATGGTCACGATAAAGCTCCTTAATGGTAATCGACAATTTCAACATCGTACGCGTCACCGGCTTCAAAGCGAAAGCAAATTCGCCATTGATCGTTAATCCGGATGCTCCAAAATTCATTCCGGTTCCCCGACAATTTTTCAATTCTGTTTCCCGGTGGCACGCGAAGTTCCTCAATGGAAGCAATATTGTGCAGCTGCACTAGTTTTCTACGAGCGACCTGGAGAATATTGGACGGTAAGCGCCGCACTTTTTCATGAGCAAACACCGCAGCAGTTTCTTTGGTGGCGAATGTTTTAATCATTTGGAATGGTATAACGCATGACGTTAAATATCAACCGTCATATGCGAACTGAGAAATGATGCACTTAATAGATTATTCAAACCTGAATTTACTCGTCTTAGTATGTTTTGCCTAATCTTGGGAGAATGCATTAGCTTAACGAAGTTATCTACCAAGCACCCCCCCTTCGCAATACGCGAGACACCGATGCAAAAGCTAAAATGGATTCGTAAGGATTTTTGATTTTTGCTGGATCACAGAAATCTGATAGTTTTTATTTGTTTGAGGGCAGAATTATCGCACTCATTTTAATTAATAAATTAATAGATACATTGCTGCTAATTGCTTGCGGAATGTAAATTTTTCACAACCGCTCCAGCAAAACTTTCCTGATTTCATCATCACTCAACACAATCGGATTGGTTTTCATGCTGTTCCCGCGGCAATTGGCGATGACTTTATCGAGCCCGTTTTCCTGCAGGCCGTAATGCGAGAGGCGCGGCAGGGCGAGTTCGTCGGTCCATTGTGTCAACAAATCGATTAGGGCATTAAAAGCCGTTTCCGGGTCGATAAAGCGTTTTTCGCAGAGAATTTCCGCAACGTGTAAATATTTCGCCAGTGCTTGGTTGTTGGGTTCTCGCGCTAACAGGCTGTGTATATTGACGCGAGTGGCGGCTGCAACCAGGGTACCGCACACGGCGCCGTGCGGGATCGGGTAGAAAGCGCCGAGTGGGGATGCCAGGCCGTGCACCGAGCCCAAACCCACTTGCGCCAGTGTGATGCCGGAGAGCAGCGCGGCGTAGGCCATTTTTTCGCGATGGCGCGCAAGGTCGCCGTGTTGGCGGTAGAGCGGGATTAGGGCATCGCGGGCGGCTTGCAGGCCGCTGATTGCCAACGCGTCGGTGAAAGCATTGGATTTCGTCGATACATACGATTCCAGCAGTTGCGTCAGCGCGTCCATGCCGTTGGCGGCGATCACACCGGGCGGGCAACTGGCCAGCAAATCCGGGTCGACGATGGCGTATTCGGCGACCAGTTTGTCGTGGCGGAATGATTTTTTGAAACCGCTCTCGCCTTGCACGCTGAGCACAGCGTTTTTGGTCGCTTCGCTGCCGGTACCGGCAGTGGTGGGCACGGCGATGAATGGAATGGCGGGGCCTTGGTAGGGTAATTCCGGGCCGACGCCTTCCAGGTAATCCATCACCGAGCGTTGTACTCGCAATAATCCGGCCACCGCTTTGGCGGCATCGAGCGCGCTGCCGCCGCCGATACCGGCTACTGCGGTGAAATCATTACCGGCATGGGCTTTGACGAGCTCGTCGATCAAAGCGGGGGAGGGTTCTTCCGTTACGATGCAGTGCCGCCAGGTGATGGAACGATGTTCGAGTTGATCGATCAGGAATTGCCAATGCTCGGTGTTGGAAAAGGAACGTGCGCCGGTAACCAGCAGAACGCGCTCGCCATAACTCGCGGTAATATCCGGCAGTTTCTTCAAGCTGCCAGCGCCGAATTCGATGCGCGGCAATCGGGCGATGGAAAAAGAAGTCATCAGCTGCCCACGATCGGATACAAGCCGTCATAAACGATGCCCTTGCGCGGTTCGGTCATCCAATCCGCGACAGTATTGCGCCACGCCAGATAATGCGCAGTTTCTTTGTGCGCGGCGGCATCCTGTTGGGATTTATAAGCTTCGTAAAATACAAATTTTGCTGGATCGTCGGCGGATTGCAGAATGTCAAAGCGCACATTGCCCGGTTCGCGAATGGAGTTTTCGTGATTCAACCGGCAAGCTGCCTTGAACGCGTCGATTTTTTCCGGTTTGACTGAAACATAGACGATGGTGACATACATGATCCGAGTCCTCAGTGTTGGATGGGTTGTGTATCCATAGCTCGAAGATTGATCGAGGCATAAGACGGCGGGTATTTTACTACCAAACTCGATGTTTGCTGCATCCGATCATGGAATGAGAACGGGGAATGGCGCTTAAGATATTCAATGCTGACTTGACTGATCGTCGCGGGCGCGTGCTTCGATGCGTTCGATGTGGATCAGCGGAACGAACAGCCAGATGGCGGCGGTCGTGCAGGTCGAGATGGTCACCAGCCAAGTGTAGGCAAACGATCCTTCGCCGAGCGAAGTGTACAACTGTGCCCCGATGTTCTGCGAAGCCAGTGTGCCAAAATTGAAAATCGACATGAGCAATGCGAAAAAAGTGGCTTCCGCCCGTTTCGGGCAGGCCCGGGCGGCAAGATCCAGGAACGCCAAGGTGGTGATCATATTGGTGACGCCCCAGATCATGTGAATGAACAACGCGGACGTTTCTCCGCGATAAACCAGGTACGCCAGTAAGGTGATTACCGACAGACCGATCGCGATGTTGATCATGCGGCGCAGCGGTATCGTTCTCGACAGCGAGGCATAGATCAGCGCGCCGATGATGCTGAAGGTAGAATCGACGGAGCTCAGGATGCCGATGTACTGCTGGCTGAAGCCTAGCGTATCGGTTTTGTAGTAGAAAAACGCCGGGCCGAATGACGGGCTGAAATTAAAAAGAAAAATGAATGCCGCGACCAGCCATATCGAGCGCTCTCCAAATCCTTCCCGCAGTGCCTTCCAGGTTTCCTGGAACGCTTCAGGTCCTGAATGCACATGCTTTTTCTCACGCAAGAAGAATATCGCCATGAGCAGTACAGTAAACGGGAATATCGCTGAGATGGCAAAAGCCGTGTGCAGGTCACGGTGTTCTGCAAAATACCCGCCCAGCAAGCCGACAAAGATCGATGCCGTGGTGATCGCGATCCATTGCACCGACTGAAAAGCGCCAGTTAGTCCATGCAATTTACCATTTTCCACCATCAGCGCATCGCTGAGTACATCGTTATACGCCAGCCCGAATCCCATGATCGTATAGAGGACGGCGAGCTCCCAATAACTATATTGCGTGGTCAATGCAGCGACTAAACCCGCTCCACAGGCGAGCGATGAAGTCAGCAGCATATAGCTCTTGCGCCGTTGACCGAAGAGCGGCAGGAAGTCCGAGATCAACCCGTACAGCGGTTTGATGAACCAGGGAATCGATGCCAGCAGAAAAAAAGCGGCTACATCGTCGGCTTCAAAGCCTTGATCCTTGAAAGTGATCGAGATGGTTTGGTCGGTTAATGCCGACATGCCTTGCGCGAAGTAAATAATGGCGAACAGGGCGGCGAAACGCTTCGCCTCGGCGGTCTTGAACAGAAGCAGGTATTTTGTCCAGACATTCATGTTCGCTGAGTTCGGTTTTTATCGTGTTGAAATAAAAGGCTTCACGCTTTCTCAGTGCGCTGTAAAAAGGTAAAAAATGCGCAAAGATTGGTTTGCTGAGCATTATAGCTTGGCTATTCGGCTCCCCAACTGAAATTTAGCAGATAAAGACCGCTTAATCTTGAATGGCAAGATGGTATTCTTGATTGATATCATTATTGAAACGCTCAACTCGTAAAAAAATGACAGCCTATCCACTTCTATTGAAACAGCTTTGGCATACACCGTTGGCGAATGCGCCCGGACAGGAAATTGTTTATCGCGATCAGTTGCGCTTGACTTACCGTCAAGTGTACGCACGCATCAATCAGCTCGCGGCGGCGCTGGCAGCTGATGGCTTCGAGCAAGGCGATGTAGTCGCTGTCATGGATCACGATAGCCACCGCTATCTGGAATGCTATTTCGCCATCCCGATGTACGGTGCGACCCTGATGACAGTCAATACCAAACTGACCCCGGCGCAGATTGCGTATACCTTGAATCATTCAGGCGCTGCGCTGCTACTGCTGCATGCCGATTTCATCCCGGTAATCGAAACCATACGCGCGGAATTATCCGGCATACGAAAGATTGTGGTCATCGCCGATGGCGCAGCGCTGCCGCATACTGACATGCAGTTTGACGGCGAGTATGAATCCTGGTTGGCGGATAAAACGGACACTTTTGATTTTGCCGATTTTGATGAAAATACCCGGGCGACGGTTTTCTATACCACCGGCACGACCGGCGCGCCCAAAGGGGTTTATTACTCGCACCGGCAGTTGGTGTTGCATACGCTCGCTGCCGGTATGGCGCTGGCGGCACCAGCAGCGCATCAGCGCTTGCATGCCGAGGATGTGTACATGCCGCTGACACCGATGTTTCATGTGCATGCATGGGGCATGCCGTATATTGCCACGCTGCTCGGTATCAAACAGGTTTATCCCGGGCGGTACGCTCCCGATCTTCTATTGAAATTGATTCGTGAAGAAAAAGTGACTTGTTCGCATTGCGTGCCTACTTTATTAAAAATGATACTCACGGCGGCACAAGCATCCGCCACGGATCTGCGCGGCTGGAAAGTCGTCATCGGTGGATCGGCGTTGCCGCACGCGCTGGCTAAGCAAGCGCTGGCAATGGGGGTCGATTGCTTTGCTGGCTACGGTTTATCAGAAACGGCGCCCATATTGACGCTGGCGCAGCTAACCGGCGACAGTCTGCAAGCTTCCGCGCCGGATGATGCGCTGGCTGCGGTGTGCTCCGCCGGGCGTGCGATACCGCTGGTAGAGCTGAAAATCGTTGATGAAGCCATGCGGCCGCAACCGCATGACGGACAAAGCAGCGGTGAGATCGTGGCGCGCGCGCCGTGGTTGACGCAAGGCTATCTCGCTAACCCGGAAGCCAGCGCAGCGCTCTGGCAGGGCGGTTATTTGCATACCCAGGATATCGGCGTGATCGATCCCGATGGCTATTTGCACGTTACCGATCGTTTAAAAGATATCATCAAAGTCGCCGGTGAATGGGTGTCGTCGCTGGAAGTCGAGAATGCCTTATCCTTGGTCGCTGGTGTCAAAGAGGTGGCCGTCATCGGCGTGCCGGATAAACGCTGGGGAGAACGCCCGCTGGCATTGCTGGTCGTGGATCAATCGATTTTCAATGAATCGGCCGTGCATGAGCAAATGCGGCTATCCATCGAACGCGGATTGATTTCAAAGCATGCTTTGCTGTCGAAGTTCAAGCAAATCGATACCATCACCAAAACCAGCGTGGGCAAAATCGATAAAAAAGCTTTGCGGGCTGAGCACCTGGCTGCCGATTGAATAGTATTGAAGCGGCTAAGCCCGGTGTAAGGTGGATTGAAACCAAAAGCGGCAGCGTTGATTTTGTTTTATCATCTTCGACGCCGATTGAATTCTGCACTTATGTATCAGTCTAAAAAGCATCTTGCAGCATAACTCGTCAGTGGAGCTTCTATGCGAACTGTTAAACCGATGTATCTGGTCATTGCACTTGTGGTAATCCTGGCAAGCAATTCCGTTTGGGCGCGTAGCGGCGGGCATATCGGCGGCCATAGCCATGGTCACAGTCATTTAAGTATCGGGCTGGGTTATTACGGACCAGGGTTTTATGGCGGCTACGGCTATGGCGGATATGGTTTTGGCGGCTACGGGTTTGGTTATCCGTATTACTACCCGCCGATGTACACGTATCCGCAGACGGTGATTGTGCCCACAACGCCGCCGGTTTATGTCCAGCAGCAACAGGCTCAGCCAGCGCAACCGGCGCAGCCGCAAACCAATTATTGGTATTATTGCCAAGAGGCGGATGGTTACTATCCTTATGTCAAAACTTGCCCGGGAGGCTGGATGCAGGTAGCGCCGCAACCGCCTGGACAATAACGCGGAGAGTTCAAACATGTTCACACCGAAAAGATTATCCGTTTTATTGATGACCGGCATGCTGGCTGCCTGTGCCAATATGCCAACGGGTCCGAGCGTATTGACGTTACCCGGCACCGGCAAAAGCTTTGATCAGTTCCGGGCCGATGACTATGAATGCAGAGCTTACGCGTACCAGCAAATCGGCGGCACTACGCCGCAGCAATCAGCGCGTTCCAGCGGTGTGGAAAGCGCGGCGATCGGTACCGGACTCGGCGCAGCTGCGGGAGCTGCTTTAGGCGGCGGACAGGGTGCTGCGATTGGAGCGGGTACGGGACTTTTGCTCGGTAGCGCGGCCGGGGCAGGGACTGCTTCATCATCCTGGTATGTCAACCAAGACCGCTATGACATCAGCTACATCCAGTGTATGTATGCAAAAGGTCATCGTGTTCCTATATCAGGAAATATCACGAACGATCAACCGGTGAGTACCGGCAGCAGCCCCAGAATTGCAACACCACCGGCAAATTTCACGCCGCCCCCGCCCCCGCCGGGTAATCCGCCACCACCGCCACCGCGCTAACCAGATTTTCTGTTTGTAACAGGCGATGACAGGAAGGCAACAAGACCGGTTTGTATTATTGGGAGACGCTGATGATGGAACAGAAAAAGATAATCGAACCGGAAAAGGTAGCTTGTGAAGTGTGCCTTAAAGAAATACCGCTATCCGAAGCCACCAGTGTGAAAGCGACCGATTACATCGTGTATTACTGCGGACTGGAGTGCTACGATCAATGGAGAAAACAGAAAGAGCCGTCTGCACCCGCAGGTAAAGATTGAACCTGCGCGCTTGCCATCAGGTTTTTGTCAGTACCCTCAAATCCAACGGAAGCTCTTCTCCAAGCCATTTGGCATCCACGGTATGGGCTTCCAGCTCGTTTTCCTGCACCGGATGAATGAGCATGGATAGACCTTGCCGCATTTCATCCAGGACCGGCGTGATTTTTTCGATCTCGGATGCCGGGATATGGATTTCAAACATCGGCCTGGAATGCGGGCCGATCGGCTTTGCAATCAACCGGCCGACGTAGGTCAATTGCGGAAGGGCTTGAGCAATATTTTCCCGGACAATGGCAGCACGATCGATTTCATTTCCCAGAAAATAAATATGGCCATGGAATGTTTGCATGAGTGCCTCTTGTTTTCTCGTTAATCTATCTTGTAGTTATCCTGTTTTTACAGAATCCGTCGTGGTATGAAAAGATATTAAACGGGCATTCAGCAAGCGAGCCATGCCTTCTGCGCCTTGCCGCATGACTTCTATGCGCGGAGCTTATCCGCCAATGCGTCATTGCGGCGGGATGACGTAATCCGCTGTTAGTATCTCCAGCAAATGCCCGTTCGGATCGCGAAAATAAACGCCCCGTCCGTCATAATTGTGATTGATGGTCATATCGTCCGCGGTGCCGGGGCCGCTGCCGTATGAGATATGCTCGGCTTGCAGTCTTGCGAATATATCGTCGAATTCCTGCTCCGAGACTTTGAACGCGTAGTGCAGGGTGTCAAATTTTTCTTTGTTGTCGAAATCCAGACATAGCGTGTCATTGACGCGCACGACGATGAAATGCGAGAACACGCCGACATATTCAAAACCAAACACCCGGCTATAAAATTTTGCCGATGCGGTTTTATCGAAGCAGGGCACGATGGTGTGATTCAGGGTAATTGCCATTATCTTCTCCTTTTAAAGCATTTGCATTGAGCCGCTTACGTTCCGCAAAAGGTTTGATAGACCCGCTCCGACGGAGCTGGCGGTGTACGGTAATGATAATATTCCGGCAAATCGGCGAATGGATTGGCCAGCGCGGCAAGCAGTTGCTGCAACACGGTGTAATCGCCGTGTTCCGAAGCGGCGGATAATGCTTCTTCAACGCGGTGGTTACGTGGTATGACTGCGGGATTATGCGCTCGCATCAAACGCAACGACATCTCCCGGGAATCGGGTTGGCGCGCGAGCCGCGCTTGCCAGCGGGCGTGCCATGCCACAAATCCGGCATCATGAAACACCGCGTCTTCGGGCAAGGATTTCGCTGCCAGCGCGCGAAATGTATTGGTGTAATCGGTTTGATGTTCATGCATCCACGCGAGCAAGGCGGCGATAAGTTTAGTATCTTCGGTTTCTTCGGTGAGCAATCCCAATTTTTTACGCATCCCGCTCATCCACTGGTCTTGGTATATTTGCGGAAAAGCGTGAATCGCTTCTTCCGCCAGCGCCACGGCTTTTTCCTGCACCGGATCGATGAGCGGCAGCAGGGTTTCAGCCAAGCGGGCGAGATTCCATTGTGCCATCACGGGCTGATTGCTATAACGATAGCGGCCGGACCGGTCGATCGAACTGAACACCGTGTGCGGATCGTACGCGTCCATAAAAGCGCAAGGACCATAATCAATCGTCTCGCCGCTGATGCTCATGTTATCGGTATTCATCACGCCGTGAATGAACCCGACTAACAACCATTTCGCGACCAGCGCCGCTTGGCGCTCAATGACCTGATGCAACAGTGCCAGATAAGGATTTCCGGTATCGGCAAGAGCGCGATAGTGGCGTTGAATGACGTAATCAGCCAGTGTTTTAATGGCTTTCACATCGCCTTGCCCCGCTGCATATTCAAATGTGCCGACGCGGATATGGCTTGCAGCGACACGAGTCAGAATTGCACCGGGTAACACGGATTCCCGCACCACTGGTTCACCGGTGGTAACCACGGCAAGACTGCGCGTAGTAGGTATATTCAGCGCATGCATTGCTTCGCTGATAATGTATTCGCGCAGCATCGGCGCCAACGCCGCACGGCCGTCGCCGCGCCGCGAGAACGGTGTCTGGCCGGAGCCTTTGAGCTGGATATCGAACCGCTCGCCTGCCGGGGTGAGATGTTCGCCGAGCAATATTGCGCGCCCGTCGCCCAGCATGGTGAAATGACCAAACTGATGACCGGCATAGGCTTGCGCGACCGGTTGTGCCGTATCCGGCAGTGCATTTCCGGCAAACAGCAAAGCTGCCTGGTCTGCCGTTAATGCATGCAGATTCAGTCCGAGCGATTCGGCCAAAGCATGATTCAACAGGACTGTTCGCGGCGCGCGCACCGGCATTGGATGAACCGGTGCGTAAAAATAATCGGGTAAACGGGCATAGCTATTGTCAAAGCGCCAGCCAACGCTATCGTTTGCCGGTTGTACATTGAATTTCATAGGTTTATTTCGCGTATGTTGAGTAGGAATTCTTATCAAGTGACACTATTGTAAAGGACACCGCCTGTCTTGGTATGTTCCTGGTGCAGGGTGGAGATTCAACCAATCCGCTGACGGGAGCAACGATAATTTATCGAACGGATTTTTCTTGCAGCATGCGGAGGAGTTGCCGACGATAGGGGTGGTACTGCACTTCAATGGAATGCCGCGGGCGCGCAATGAAGTGCCGTGCCCAGAATGCGCCTTCAGCATCGGCTTGTTCACGCCAGTTGGATGGCAGCTGGATTTTGCCGCCCAGGAATTGATCAATCAGCCGCGCTTGCATCTCGGCCAGAGTCCAGATGCAACCTTGCGGTTGTATCAAGCCGATAAAGAACAGACTAGGATGGCCGGGATGAAAAATGCGCAAATAAAGCGGTACATGGCTGGCGTTTTCCCAGTTGATGAAGTCTGTATCAAAGAAGGGAAAGCTGATGGAATAGCCGGTCGCGGCGATGATGACATCGTACTGCGCCGATGTGCCATCGGTAAAGCGGACCGTGTGGTCTGAAACATCCTGAATAGCGGGGCGAGGGTGTATTTTGCCATGCCGTATCCTATCGAAAATTGCCGAGTTGATGGTCGGATGTGCTTGCGTGGGTGCAAATTCCGGCTCCGGCAAATGATAATCGCGGTAACGTCCGATTTGGATCCGCAGGGAAATTTTTTGCAGGCGGTTTCTTATGCTTTGCGGTATCCATTGAATAGAAGCCGCAAAGGTATCGGTCGGTTTTCCCATGACCAGTTTGGGAATTATGTACTGCGGTGTGCGCAGGCTCATATCGACCCGCGCGGCATCGCGACTGGCTTCAACCGCGCAATCGCAGCCTGAATTACCAGCGCCCACGACAAGAACCCGCTTGTTTTCCAATCCTTGACTGGTTTTAAACTCGTGCGCATGCAGATATGTTCCGGCAAAACGGTCTTGCCACCCGGGATGACGCGGTTTGGTGTGATGCCCGTTGGCGACGAGCAGATCGTCGAATTCCGCTTGTGTGCTATCGCTTAATGTCAGTCGCCACCGCTCGTTCTCAATTTTTTCCGCATGCAGAACAGCAACATTGAATCGAATATATTGTTCCAGTTGAAAATGCCGGGAGTACGCCTGGAAATAGGCAAGTATTTGCTGATGGCTGGGGTAATCGGGATAGTCGTCCGGCATCGGAAAGTCACTGAATTGCGACATCGGTTTGCTGGAGATAATGTGCGTCGCTTTACTGATGCTGCTGCGGCCCGGTGCGGTGCTGTATACCCAGTTCCCGCCGATCCGATCGTTCTTTTCATAGCACACGATATCGTGCAATCCCGCTTCCACTAAGTGCTTGATCGCGGTGAGACCGGAACAGCCGGCACCGATTATGGCAATGCGCATCTTGTGTAAGTTGATTCCGGTAAAAAGCGTTATCGGGTGATGAGCGATTCTTTAAGATTCAATGTTCATCCTATTTGATCTGATGATAGCAGGTTATGGCCGCATCGTTATTATCCGGTCAGTAATACAACCGGTAACGTAGCGCGGAGATGCGTATTGCGATAGGTACGATTTACATTCAGCTGATATTCAGCCCAATGCTCACACAATGGCAACTGAGATACCGCAATTGATTCGGGTATCGGGTTTTAGAGAATAAAACGGGTTTGCATAGAAAATTACGTTACAAAAATAGCCCGTCTGTGTGAATTTTCAGGAGAAATATCATGAGCACTCAACGAATACTGATTCCACTTGCTTTCGTCGCAATTATTTTTCTAAGCGGTTGCGTGGCCACGCCCTATTACGGAGGAACTGGCTATTATCGAGGCGCGACATACGGTTACAGCTATCAGCCATCCTATTATGCCGGTCAAGGTTACATGGGCGGTGGGTTCGGATACACCAATCGCGGACATAGACATAACCATGGTCATATGCATCAAGGCGGTGGATATCGTCCTTTCGCGGGAGAACATAGACATATCGGTGGTGGACATAAACACCATGGCCGGGGACACTGGGGTGGAGGCCATCGAGGCGGCCATCACCGGAGATAAGAAGGATGATTATGAACTTAATGGTAAATTCGCAGGGATTGTATTATCCGGTGAGGATTGACTTGACGCAAAACGCTATGGCGCACCGTGCATCATTTTTTGCAATGTTTGAGTGAGTGCAAACAAAATCATGGACGCAATCCCGGACAAGATCACGAAGATCATAAAAAACTCGAACAAGCCTGTGATTTCAAAGCCAGCAAATACCGGTGTTGCGGGTAATGCCGGATCGGGGTACAAAGCGCTCAGTATTCCTGCGAGTTTGCTGGCGGCTGCCATGGATAGAAACCATACGCCCATCAACAGCGAAGCAAACTTCGCTGGCGCGAGTTTGACCACCATGGCCAAACCAATGGGCGATAAACACAATTCGCCGATGGTATGCAACAAATACAAACTGAATAACCACATCATGCTGACTTTGATGGCCGGATCCACGCCTTTGACACCGAAGGCGATGACGCAGTAGCCTAGCGATAAAAATAACAGTCCTAATGCCTGTTTGGCGGGCGATGAAGGCTCCCAATTGCGCCGCCCCAGGAATGTCCAAATCAGGGCAAATAACGGCGCCAGTATGATAATCAGCACGGCATTGATGGATTGAAAGAAACTCGTTGGGATTTCGGTTCCGAACAAATTTCTATCGGTCTGTTCTTCGGCAAAAAAGGTCAACGACGCACCCGCTTGCTCAAATGCCGCCCAGAAGAAAATCACGAAGAAAGCCAGAATATAAATCACGCCTATTCGTTTTTTCTCAATGGAGCTCAGTGTGTTATCGGCAATGATCGCTGCGGGGCCGATGATCGTGATGGAAAAGATGCTTGATCCGATGAGACCTAGATCCATAAGGCAATAAAAAATAAAGAATAAAACTAACGCAGCGGCCGCCCAAACCAGTTTTTGAGAAAGCGGCATCGCGGGTGTTTGAGTGTCATGATCCGTTAGAACTGTTCTCTCCGGAACCAGCCCGATTCCTGCACCTTCGGGCGTCACGATGAGTTTGTTTTTGAGCAGCTCGAAAGTAAAAATGCTGATGGTCATGCCGATGCAGGCAGCCAGAAAACCCCATTGGAAATCCCCTGGATTTCCGGTATCGCCCAAGCTGCCGCACACCAGCGGTGCGAGGAATGCGCCAAGGTTGATGCCCATATAGAAAATGGTGAATGCAGCGTCGATACGTTGATCGCCTGCAGGGTAAAGCTGACCCACCATTGTGGAAATATTCGGCTTAAAAAAACCGTTGCCAAAAATGAGGAATCCCAGACCGAGGAATAGCATCGGTTGCGCGAAGGCAATGTTGTGGTAATTGGCTGCCGACAGGAACATGCAGAAATGCCCGATCGCCATCAGGATACCGCCAACAAGAATGGCCCGTCTGTTACCCCAATAACGATCCGCCATATAACCGCCAATGAGCGGCGTGAGGTAAACCAAACCGGTATAGTTGCCATAAATCTCGGACGCCAACGCTTTGTCGAGCAGCAAGGCCTTGATCATGAACAATGTGAAGATGGCGCGCATGCCGTAGTAGCTGAAACGCTCCCACATTTCGGTAAAAAACAAAAGGTATAGACCTTTGGGATGTCCTGTTGAATTCATGCGTTTTGCAATGGATTAACGTTGTCCGGATGCTGCTGGTGGTGTTGTAAGTTTTAGCGGCGGGGCATTATAACCAGCGGAAGAAATCAGTGCGCATTTTGACTTCAGTACGAAGGGTTGTGTCAGTAGAAAGCGATATCTGTTTTTTACATGAAAATATGAACTTTCCGGTTATATTGTCAGGGGATCGAATCGCAATGTTGCAAAGATTTTCTGATGAATAGCTCAATGATGACAAGGTCCGGGAGGATTATTAAGCCGGGCTGAATTGCTGGAACGCACAGCGAATGCCGGAGTAAAAGCAACGAATATCAATCTCATCGTTTCTCGGCAACATGCTGCTGTATTTATCTAGCTATGGTATGCGGGGCAGAGGGTGCGATACCGGCTCTGCATCTGTAGTGCCTGACTTGCCGATTGACCGTTCGTGAACCCAGATATGTCCCTTTGCCTATCAGTAATCCGCCGCATATTGCTGAGAGAGAAAATTCATGATGATCAATATGCAGGCGAGGAATACCGTGTAGTATGAAAATTTTTTAGCATCCCTCAAATGATCATCCTTGGATGGGAACTTGATGCTGTCTACCTTGCTGGCATATCTTTTACTAATATATTCATAGGTCTTTTCATAATTAGAGTGCATGTATTGATGGTAAATCATCAATGCAAAAGAAATCACCAGACCGATCCACCCCAAAAGCTCAATCATTGTTTACCCCCGATGTTTTTGATGACGTGCATAGACAATAGAGTCCATCGTATCAATAAAAATCCGATGAATAAAATTTTTTGCGGAAGAAAGTGGTGAGCAGAACTGGGTCGGCACTATGCGCAGTCTTGAGGGGCATAGGATCCGTTGCACAGTCCTGCTCATAAGAACCCCAGCGCGCCCAAGGAGTTGGGTTAGGAGTAAGAAAAGGCGCGCTGGGTTTAAACTCTTCCAGCCATCCGGCTACGCACAACGTATGTGCTGGCTGGTGCGGTACTGTTCTGAAATGGTGAGTCACCATCTTAATGCAATATTTTTAATTTATCTGTACGTGCGAACACGTAAGGCTAAACCCTTATTGATGGCTTGCCGCAGTAGTTTATTTCATATTAATTAATGCTTTATCTCATACATCTGGTTTTTATTGGCTGCACTTGCCGTTTTTGTAGCCATCGGATAACACCTGTCATATAAATAACTGGGCAAGCAAGTCCACAGAGGAAAATCAGAATTCGTCCGATCCACCCAAATGCCTTACCCGAATGTAATGGCCATTGCCAATCGAGAAATGTTTCTCCTGCACTCCGGCGTGTATCAGGCGCACGCACATCCAATATCTTCCCGCTGTACTGATCAATCGTGATTTGACGCTCCGGCCAGAAAGCATTCAACTGGGGCACATTTCTTTGCACCACGGTAAAGACCCCTGTGCCGCTAGCTGGCGGGTAAATTGCATTGAGTTTCCCCCCGGGAAAATGTTCCATGGCGATATTCCAGGCCTGCTCCATGCCGATGGATGGCGTGGTGGTAACCGGCCCTGACAAGAATTTGTGCGGATATTCCCGGGTAGAAGGAGAAAACTGCTGAATGATCCAGACAAACGGCTCATTGAGATTCATGTACACGCCCGACAGCAAGACTGCGTCGAGCACGGGAAAGAAATAAAAAGAAGATGTCTTGTGCAGATCGAAGTTGAATCGCACCACTCCTGAGCGGCTTTTGAGTTTGCAAACCAGGCTGTAGCCTTTGCCAATATGTCGCGCTCTATTTCCACGCGCTTGAGCTTCTTGCGCAATTCCATTAACTCCTGCCGCCCGGTGGCATTCAAAGGGGCACCATTAAATGCCGAGGCTGTGGCAGTTAACGGGGTGGCCCGATAGTGATGCCCGCTGCTAGACACCAGCCTTGAATCGAAGTGGAGTGGCAGCCAATTCCCATGATAACTGCTTGGGATATCTGCGTAATTCCACCATTTGCTGACGAAACTCCGCCGAGTAGGCAAGTTTGTAGTCTTGTGTCATCTTTCTTCTCCTTTAATCAGAACATAATGTGTCCGCTCAAAGAGAGTAACTCCAAAGATACAGCCCTTGGCCATCGTGAAGCTTGCGAATTTTTGAACGTCCAATGGCCTGTATTCTTGCAGAATAGATCAATCCATAATTCCTTGATGGCCATAATGTGGTAACTTTTTATGGGGTGAAAATTGTTACCAAGTTTTTTACCCCACTTTTTTATCGGATTCTAGCGGATTATTTTGGATCGTTACGGAAGCAGATCGCTTGTAGATTAGGTGTTTCGTTGTGTTTCGTGGATTGCTGCGGAAGTGTATGGATTGGGAAATGGCGGAGAAGGCGGGATTCGAACCTTGGTCTATATTTGATATATCAATCATTTATTGTTTACCTCTGCTATTTTTGTGTCATTTTGAAGTATTTCTACAAGTTTGAAAAATTTCATCAAACTCAGTTTAAACTCATTTAATTTAACCATCAAGGTAAGTTAAATCTTTGCTTAAACTTATATCTTTAACATGTCTTGATTACCAGCTTTCTTAACCATGGTTCAAGGTGCGCTAAATCAAATGTACCTGTTTCAAACATCTGTATCATATCGGCGTAAATAATCATTGATTCGCAATTGATGCGATAACCATTAATCCGAAGGAAAATATCGGTAGCTGCAAAAGCTACTCGTTTGTTGCCATCTACAAAGGGGTGATTTATGGCTAAACTTTCCATCAGTGCAGCTGCTTCCGCAACAATATCAAAATAGTAGCCTGATTGAATGCGAAATAAAGCAGATTCAAGTGCGCCAGGATCACGGATACCATTCGTTCCGCCGTAACGCTGTATCAATATCAAATGGATTGTTAATACATCGGAAACGGTTAAATAATCCCTCACCGTTATTTGGCTAATTCTCGGTAAAGCTGGTCAAATTCGCTTAGGCTTTGTGCAAAAGCATCCATCGCTTGACGGCGCGGCTGACCTTTTTCTTTACGTTCGATGTATTCCCGCAAAGCTTCATCAAGTACTTCTTGAATAGGTCGTCCCTCAGATTCAGCAATTTTTTGAAGTGCGCTAAGGATTTCTGGTGCTGCTTGAGTGGAAAATTTTTCGCGGGCAGTGTTAGGCATGAAATATCACCATATCCTGATGTTTTTGAGAGTTTTATGATACGCTAAAGATTGTTTTCTTATCAATGTATTTGTAACCCCCCGTGTTGTGTTACTTGATCGGGGAAAGCTAAATGATGTATTTATTATTATGAGACATTTTTTGTTGTATATATTACGATAAGTTTATAGGAAAGCTGCGCATGGACATAAAACTGGTAACGGCCTTGATCGGTATCGCAGCCGGTGCATTAGGTTATTGGCTCGCAACTTTCCATATTCAACCGATCCTGCGGTTTAACGATGTTAGAAATCAAGTGCTAATGGATTTCATCTATTACGCGCAAGTGGTAAATGCCGCAGGTCTTAATGATGAAATGCAAAAGCTATATCGCGAGCGCGTACTTGCCAATCGTAAGGCATCGGCTCAATTATTTGCAGCAACTCAAAGTCTGCCATGTTGGTATCGCTGCTATCTCAAGCTTAAAAAATGGGCGCCAGAAGAAGCAGCAAAACAACTAATTGGCTTCTCAAACACTACCGAATATGAACAGGCTGCCAAGGTTCAAGCCGCCATAAGGAAAAAGATTGGGCTACCACCAGAAACATAACAAATAAGGTTAGATCTTGATCGCGAAGCGAGCCACGATCTAATCTTTTTCGTTAGGCAATCTTGCAAAGAGGATAGAAATGACAATAGAAGAAAACATTAAATATGAGATTAAACGCAGATTTTATTTCATCGAATATCCTGATGGTATAGGCCAGAACTTATGGAAAGACAGGAATGGAAATATTCACTTCATTGATGACATGGGGCTAGATCATCTCAAGGCATCTATTTGTCTTATAGAGAAAAATATCACAGCCTTTAATAAGCATTGGGAACGTTTCTCAAATGAGCCTGAGGTTAAAAAAGCATTATTACCTCATGTTGAATCTAAACTTAATGAGTTGAAAAAAGCTCTCCTTGTTAAAGCAAGATCCTGATTATCGGCAATTATTAAGCACCATGAAATCTTACATACGTTTGCCTAACCTTACTGAAATCTTAATAAACCAGTTACCGGATTTGTCCGTTTTGGCGAGCCAAGTAGTGCAAGAACTAAGATTTAACCTTGTTTCTGCGGAATATATCGCCCATAGCTCTTTCTTATCTGCCCCCAATCCTTATGTCCCATTTCCTCAGCAACATGCATGTGGTGTTGACCTCTTGAAAGCATTGTCGAAGCGAAAGTGTGACGGGTTTGATAAGGATTGCGATATTTAATGTTTGCCCGTTCCAATGCGGGAATCCAAACCGCTTTGCGAATGGCTTGGTCATCTTTCCAAGGTTTGTTATGGCGTGGATTATGAAAAACAGCTTCTTTTAGTTTTTCAGTGTAAGTTCGCTGACTGAGCAAAGCATCTCTGGCTTGTGGTTGAAGTGTAACCGTGCGTTCTCCCGATTTAGTTTTTGTGCCTTTCAGGTGATTCCGCACTTTCGCAACCCGGACATGAATGCAGTTTTGTTCTAGATCAACATCCTGCCAACGCAAGGCGATAAGTTCGGAAGTCCTGAGTCCCGTCCAGAACGCAAACTGAATCAGGTTTTTTTCTTGTTCTGTAAGTTCATTCAGAATACTAGCGACTTCATCGGGTGTGAAGGGCTTAGGTTCTCGCGTATGGATCGGTAGATTTTTCACATGATCGAGTGGGTTTTTGGCGATGATTTCATCATGGTACATTTCGTCATATAACTGACGCAGTGGAATCAGAATGTTGTTTTTGCGCTTGTTAGAGCAAGGAAGTTCAGCCAACCACTCTTTAACTTTGAGCGCAGTTAGCTCATCAATCGTAAGTTCGCCAAATGTTGGAATTAAGTGGTGACAGACTGCACTTTCATAATCGCGTAGTGTGCTTGGCTGGCATCGAGATTGCGCACGCTGTAGCCAATCTATAAGACCTTCGCGGATAGTGTAACGATCGGGGCGGGTTTTTCTAAATTCCTTGGCTTTCTTGCTGTATGGAAAGTGCTTGGAATAATCAAAAGTACCGATACTGATTTCATACAGTATTGCTTGTCGCTTAAGCGCCAGTTCTTTTTGCGCGGCCTTGGTTGGCGGAATGGGAATAGTTTCCCGGCAGCGCACGCCTTGATAGGTGAAGGCGATCTGAGCGCTATTGCCACGAATCGTTATGCCACGCTGCCTTGTATCCATGCGTAAGCTGCCTTTGCGATGATAAAGATTCTGCCGTTCGGTGCTTTTACCCAATGAATCTTTTCTCTCCATTGCCCTTTCTTTCTATATTGCCGGATGGCTTCTTCAGTCAAGCCGGTTAATTCAGCAAACTTTTTGATCGTTACCAGTATATGTTCGGAGTGGTTCATTTCTTTTCCTCCCCGTCATTAGCGGCGATATGCTTGGCTACTTGCTTTTCAACTTCCGCCTGATTGTCGATCAAACCCTTGTCCGCTACTTTGCGCTTGCCCATGACTACCGCCCAGAAGCTGCCGAGCTTTTCGGTGATGGCATAGCCAATACTTTTTTTCTGACCAAATTCGGTGATTTCCGGGCATACGTCTTTAAACTCAACGCCGAGCACTTTTTCATAGCGGCGGTAAGTGGCCGGGTTATGCAGAATCTTGAGAACTCTCCAGCCGAAATACTGCCCCATTACCAAAGCACCAAGAGCACTTTCAAGCGTAGTGCCAACACCTCTAAATTCCCGCATGTTCTGGAGTATCTTTTGTTCCGTCTCATCATCGAGAGCGAGCAGTTTTCTGGGTTTGTTTGTTTGGTCTTTCATGATCAGTAGTGTTTCTCACGATAAATAGTTATCGTCATGATACATTGCTGCTCATGGCAGTCAATATGATATTTGTCCTATTCGTCGAGAAGCTTCACTTGCGTGTAGAACTCTTCTTTGGTGAATTGCCGCATTTCGTCGTGAAACTTGATGACAATCTCGATCTGGTCGTTAAGCGTCAGCACGCCGCATATATGGCCGATTTGCGTGATGCCGTATTTTTTGCCGGGTGGCAGTGCATCCTTTTTGAGGACGGCCAAACGGTAGATTAAGGATACGGCTTCTTCTAAAGTAAATGGATTCATGATGTCTTTTATCAGGTCTTTTTTAGTGTTGAGTTGGGTTTTCATGGATAACCTCCGGATGATAAAAAGGGTTTGGTACAGTTATTGATACAAGTCCAAGAGAAACTGCTGCGGCGCGACATGGCGTGTGCGCGGCTCGCGCCACGCTCCGCAATGTCACGTCCTCGCTGTCCGCCATCACCAAAGGCATCCAGATATGCTTACGTGTGCTATAACCCAATCCCCTCCAAACAATACCGGTCACCCGTAACGGTGCAGCGTCACCATAGCGACCGGTCAGCGGTGAATACACATCGCCGGTCATTGGATTAAGCTGTTGGCTTTCGCTGTAGAATGGTTTGATAGTTTGTTGGTTGTGTGGCGTATTGGGATCGCCCATCGCCAGCATGAAAGCCGCCCAGTCGCTAGCGGTTGCCGATTGGCGGATAGCTTCAAGCTCAGGATCGTCGGTTTTGTCGAGTTTTCTTAGTTGCCGCCAAACGGTGACGCTGGGGCCGCCGATCTGCTGGAATTGTCGAATACCCCAGGTATTGGCCCAAGCGGTGATGCGCTCGGCTGCCTGTATCGCATCGTTACCGTAAGAATCACAATCAAGCGCATAGCCGTCGATATTCTTAGAAATGTACTTAGCAATGTAACCGACGGCTGATCCTTTGGCGGGATCGATGGGTTCCACTTTGAAGCGGCGTTTTAATGCACCGGGTTCGTTGCCGCTATCCAGAAGCGCATAATGGCTCATAACTTTGCGCACGGCTTCGCGGTGTTTATCCGGCATGAATAGCAGCAAATGCCAATGCGGGGTGCCGTCGTGGTGCGGTTCAACTACACGGAAACCATAAGGGCGGATGTCCAACCTATCGAGTTCGGCGCGGATCAGCGCCCAAAGGTGCGTTAGATACTGGTGCGCCTCCAGGGTTGTCGTGCCGTCGTGGCGCGGATTGGCATGGCCGGTATGCAAACAGGCGTGCATGCGGGAAGGGGTGGTAAGCGTATAGAATTCACCCACATGACCCAGATAATTGGCCACCATTTCAAAACCGCGGATGCGTGTCATCAATTCGGCACGGCGAACGACTGGATTGGATACCGAACGGTCGGCTAGGTTCTGCAGGGAAAAAATCTCGCCGTTCTGGTTGCTTACGAAGTTCGAGGCTAGATAGAGCCGGTTTCGCTCCTTTTGCTTGCGCTTAACATGAATGGTGTAGTCGCTCGCATACGTGCCACGCAGGCGGTTGACTAGCTCGATATTGCGGGCAATGGTTTCTATCTTGCGTAGTTTCAATATCTGAATTCTGCGGTTCCACCAGCGCGAGCAGCACATGCGGTTCAGCGCCGGTTCCAGATCGTCGCCTTTGACGGATGGCCGTTTGACTTGGTAGTGATCGACAATGCGCAGACAGGCTTGATAGGCATCAAGAGGGGATTGCGCACGGGCGCGGGCCGAGTGGCATTTCTCGGCGAAGCGCTTAGCGGCTTCGAACAAATCTTCACTATCGCCGCATAGGTTCAGATCCTCGATGCGCAGCTGGTTATAAATATCTTGCAGTTCATGGTTGGCTTGCTCGAAACTGGAACGCTCGGCGGTTTTGACGTAGCGGGCGGCTAAATCTCCGGCGAGGGGGAGAAGTTCGGTGAAAATATGCTGCCGGATGCGGCGGCAATTTGATGTGCCGTATGGCTTCGTGCGCTCATCAGCAAAAACGACTTGTGGCAAATTTGTGTCATTTTTGTGCCACAACCGAGGCTTTTGGAGACCAATCGAGACTAATCGGTCATTTCTGGAAGAACAGCTAACACCCTGTTTATTATCGGTCTTAGTTGGTCTGGAATGGTCTGGGTGAGACCTTAAACTGGCGGAGAAGGCGGGATTCGAACCCGCGGTACGGTTTGAGCCGTACACACGCTTTCCAGGCGTGCACCTTCAGCCGCTCGGTCACTTCTCCAGGTAATTTCGGCAAGGGGGCAAAGAATAAACCAGTTCCCTGTTTCGGGCAAATTTGTTTTGCGAATTGTCGCTAATTTTAGCTCAAAAATTTCCATGCCGAGAAGGTGGCGCCTTGTCCGGCAATCGTGCCGTCCGGTTTATGGATATTCCAGATGAGAATCCGTTCGGCCAGAAAACGTTTGCCGGTACTGGATATCCTGATGCCGCTGTAATCAGCATGATAGCCCTGGGTTTTTACCTGTTCCAGCATGCGTGCGCGTTCTTCCCGTTTGGCCGGTTCCGCCGTTAGGCGGGAAGGGGTGCGCGTAAATTGCTGCCAGTCCATCATCCATAAATTGAGCGCTGTGTGATTACCGTAATTTAATACCGGATCATCTTCCGTGCCGTGCGATGCCACCACAAACGCACTGTCGAATAACCGCTCCGCTTGTTCCAGGGGTGTGCCAGTCCGCTCGATCAATTCCTGTTTGACCCAATGTGCGTAGCTGTCGAGTAAATACTGGCACCATTGCACCGTTTCGGGATTTTTCCATTCGGTTTGCATTATTCTGCGTTATATCAAAATTTTAATTTAATTCGGTGCAGTCATGGCTAAGCCGCCGCAAACAGATCACCTCGCAAGAATCACAACCCCAAATAACCTTTTGCGATTTGGTAATACACTATCCGCAACGGTTTGCCTTCGCGCGTAATCGTGATGCTTTGCACCGGCCCGGGCTGATCGAGTAATCTGGCGTTGTCGTTGCCTGTGCGATCATGTTCCAGATGCTGTCGCTCCATGCCAACCAGGATTACCGGTCGAGTAGTTGGTGATTCCGATGGATGCCAGATTTCATACATGGCGCCACTATCGCCAAACATATTACGCGAGCGGATATCCATCGGTTCTCCGTGTTGATTATAGAATGACAACGCACTGGCGACCGACCACTTGCTCATGCCGACGACCAGCGGTTTCTGTCCAGTTTCCTGCTGCACCTGGGCGGCAATCTTTTCAATCTCGCTGGTAGTTTCACGCCAATAATAGCGGGTCATGAATGACGGGTAGGGGATTCCTGGGATCCCGAGCACCACATAGTGCAACAATAAAGCATAGACCGCGATGGTAATGGCAATGTTTGGTTTCCAATATGTTTGAATGCGGCTAGCCAAGCTGCGGGGGCTAACGTTTTGCCCCATCATCCATGCCATCGTAGGTACTATCGCCAGCCATAGTGGAGCTGTCCAGTGAAAGCGCAAAGAATCAAGTAAACTCAAAACAAAAAATATGACCAGCGGTATGCCCGTGAAGATGCATACGAATAAAGTGCGTCTGTGCGCCGTCTCGCTGCCATTCGGCTGGTTCTTGGGCCACAGCGCCCAGAATGCGGCGGCCAAGCCCACGGGTGATAACAGCACCAGCAGATCGACGAACATAAGATGAGGGGAAAATAAGTCATCGCTGACACCGCGGATGCGCGATGACTGAAACATGATCGAAGACCAGTGATGCTCCAAATTCCAGATAATAACCGGAGAAAACAACAGCAGCGCCAGCAATGCGGCAAGGTACGGATGGGGACGGAACAGCCAGCGGCGTGCAACCGGGTCGACGAGCACAAATAATAATGCGGCAGCGCCGAGTAGTCCAAGCGTATATTTGGATAAAATGCCGAGACCGAAAGCGATTCCCATGCCTAGCCAAGCTGAACTGCGGTTTGCGATCAAGGCGCGTTCCATGTAATACAGTGTGGCTGCCCAGGCGGCCATTACCGGGGCATCCGTAGTCATGAGGAAGCCGGTGGCAAAGGTGCACGGCAGAACAGCCAGCAGCAGCGTGGTGCGTATGGCGGTCGATTTGTCGTACAGGTTTTTAGCCAAAGCATAGAGAAAACCCATCGTTATCAGGCCACAGATGAATGCTCCGATCCTGACACCGAATTCATTATCACCGGCAATTGCGGTGCCCAGCCAGATCAGCCACGCCACCATGGGCGGATGATCGTAAAAACTTAAATCCATGTGCTGAGCATAGTTCCAGTAATAGGCTTCGTCGGGAATCAGTTGGATTTCGCCAAGATAAATCAAACGGAACAATATAATGAACGGTACGATGCCGATCGCGGCCACGCGCCAGCGCGTATCGACAGTAGGGCGGTTGTCTTTTGCCGGAAATATGTAGAAGATCGACCCCAGATAACAGATGATTGCGGCAGCGGCGGTGGCGGCGAGAATTCCCCATAGCGGCGGTGCATGCCAGCCGTCCACAAGCAATGCCAGTATGCTGCCGCGTGACAATAGCGCAATGCTGCCGACCGCAGCGATACGCCCGATGCGGGGCCACTGCAGTGAGTTGGTTTGCCGCGAGCGGAACAATCCGCTGGAATTAAAAGCGAGCAATACCGCCGCTGCAGCAAGAAAGCTTGCGATATGAGCCGCTCCCAGCCCTGCGCCATTGCTTTTCAGGATCTGGAACAACCCGATATCGATCAGCGCGCAGAGCAGTCCAATCAAAATAACACGCCCGGCGTTTTGAATGGTGGCGCCGCCGGAAAGCGCAAGCAATCGCTGTAGATACGCCCATTGGTGGTGAAACGATAACTTTGAAGTGCCGCGTGTCCGGTCACGGAAACAGATGGGCACTTCCACTACTTTCAGCAAGCCTTGTCCGGCCATCAACAATTCGAGCAGGATTTTATAGCCGTGCGCTTTCCCGGAAATAGTCGATACCAGCTCGCGGCGGAATGCAAAAAAGCCCGAAGTGGCATCGTTTACATCGCACAGCGGGCGCGCCAGCGAGCCGCCGATGCGCGATAGCCATTGCCGGTGCAACGGCCAGCCTTCGGTGCGGCCGCCCGGAATATAGCGGCTGCCGATGGAAACATCGTGACTGCCATTCAGCACGGGCGTCACGACAGCGGAAAGCTGTTCGGTCGGATGGCTCAGATCGGCATCCATGACCACAATCACATCGCTCTGTGCCTGCGCGGCACCGGCCAGAATCGATGCCGTCAAATCCGGTTTCTCTGTGCGCTCAATGAGGCGTACCTGCGCTTTTTTCTCCCATGCCCGTACTTTTTCCGGAGTACCGTCCTTTGAACCATCGTCGACAAAAATAACTTCAAAGCTGTCCGGCGGAAGATTCAGTGCAAACAAGCTGGTTAATAACGGATCGATGTTATCGGCTTCGTTGAGTGTCGGTATTACTACGGAAAATTGTGTCAAGGGGATCTCTGAAAGTTGAATGATTGATTTTAAAAATAAGGGATTTGTTTAGGGGAAATTAGGATGCTTCCTGCGTTTTATCCGCAATTAATCCATTATCGTTATTATATTGTTATGCATTATGTTTCGCCGCTATTTAAATTAACGATCTGAAAAAGCTCAGTTGTTCTGAAATTGGCGAATGAGGCACGATCTGAATCAGGTAGTCCGGTGCGATGAAATTGCCGCCAGTATAAATAGGAAAATAGTGAATGGCTATTGATTTGGGCTTTGACAGAATTGTCCGGGATTGTAGTGGTGCAAGATGGATTTTTACCCCATTGTCAGTTTTCACAACTTGCAATGGGCGCGCAATCGAAAAGCGTACAGGCCAGGGAATAATCCGGCAGGTTTGAGGACGATTGCTAAGGCGCAACCGTTGAGTCAGCTTCTGAGCGCCGGTAGCGGTTCGTCTTTCGGCACAAAATTGAGTGCAATGCCGTTGTTGCACCAGCGTTCGCCGCGCGGCGGCGGGCCGTCTTTGAACACATGGCCTTGATGCCCGCCGCAGCGTGCGCAGTGGTATTCGGTGCGTGGTTTGATCAGTTTGAAATCGAGCCGGGTGGCAATGTGTCCGGCAACCGGCTGGGTAAAACTGGGCCAGCCGGTCCAGCTTTCATATTTATGCGCGCTGTCAAACAGCGGCAGATAACAAGCGGCGCAAATGAATGTGCCCGCGCGATCCTCGTACACCAGATTGCTCGATTCCGGGCGCTCGGTAGCTTCTTCAAACAAGATTTGATAGGCTCTGGGTGAAAGCAACTTGCGCCATTCTTCATGCGATTTGTTAAGCGGCGTGACTGGGTTGGCCGCTTCACCGACCGCCGCCGTGCGTATGCAAGCGGGAGCCAGCGGAATCACGGCGGCTGCGACGAGCGCTTGTAACACGGTGCGTCGGTTCATGAAATCTTCTCCAAAGCGGCAAAAGTGCGCGTGAATTGATTATTCAGATCTTTTCAGTGCGGACTTGATTCGATAGCGGTAATCAACCGCAAGACTCATCAAATAACACTGCCGGATCATGTGCGGATCGCTGAATCACGATCACTTTATGGCGCGATTTATCGCCCTGTTTCAAGATCACGCGGGAAAGCGGCACATCAAAGCGTTCGGCAAGAAATTTCAGCAATGCGGTATTTGCTTTGCCTTCCACTGGCGGTGCCGCAAGTTTTATTTTTAGCGCATCGCCATGCAAACCGGCTGCTGCGGTACTTTTTGCACCCGGTTGAATATGCAATGTGAGCACGAGATTATCCGCATCATCGTACCGGTACCATCCCATGCCGGTCGATCAATTAAAGAGCATGGCGATGATTTCCTTATTCACGCCGGCCACGACCATCAATAGCACTTGAATCAGGATCAGTACGAACAAGGGAGACAAGTCGACATTGGCGACCGGTGGTATGCGTTTGCGGAAAACAGCCAGGAACGGACGGGTAAAACTATCCAACAGCGGCGCCAGCGGGCTGTGCGGATTAACCCACGACAAAACGGCTTGCATGATAATCATCATCAACACGATATAGAGCGTCGTCTTAATGATCTCAACGATGCCCAGCAATCCCATCACACCCAGTGAAGTGACGATATTGATCTCGAAATCATACCCTTGCACCATATACATGCTGGCTATGATGATGCATTCCAGCAGCCACGCCAGCACCAGTGTCGATAGATCAATCCCCGCCCAGCCGGGAATAAAACGGCGTGCCGGGCGTACAATAAAATCGGTTATTGCGATCAGAAACTGCGAGACCGAATTGTAGTAAGGAACGCGCAATAATTGAAAATAGAAACGCAATAACAACGCTAAGGAAAACAACCCCAGAATAGTATCAACAAGAAAAATCAGGATTTGATTGGACATAACAATTTTCCAGAAAAACTATAATCGATAATTAAGAAATCGCTGATAAGTTATCGCGAATATTATATTTTGCCGAACTCGTCACTTAATTCCCGTGAGCGTTTATTCGCAGCATGAATGGCAGTGATGATCTTACACTTAATATCATTTTTTTCCATAGTTTGTATCGCTTGCTCGGTGGTGCCGCCTTTGGAGGTTACCCGGGCGCGCAATACCGCCGCATCTTCATCGCTCGAACTGGCCAGCTTGCTGGCGCCAGTGAATGTCTGCAAGCTGAGTTGCTTGGCTTGAGCGGCTGACAGGCCTAGTTCTATCGCTGCCTGCTGCATAGCTTCAATGAAGTAGAAGACATAAGCGGGACCGCTACCGGAAATCGCCGTTACGGCATGCAGCATCTCTTCATCATCCACCCATAGGGTCGAGCCTACCGCCGCGAGGATCGATTCAGCGCGCGTTCTATCCTGTGTATCTACGCTGGGCGCGGCATATAGACCGGTGACACCGGAACGCACCAGCGAAGGCGTATTGGGCATGGCACGCACAACCCGCTGATACCCGCCCAGCCAGCGCATGATGTCGGTGGCGCGAATTCCGGCGGCAATCGATATCGTTAATTGGTTTTTCAATAACGGCGCGAGTTTCTGCGTTAATTCAAACAATTGCTGCGGTTTTACCGACAACAAGATCACGTCGCTGGCAGCGATGCCTTCGGCGAGATCGGCCACAGCCGTGATGCCGAATGCTTGCTGCAATTTTTCGCGGCTTTCGGCATTAATTTCCACCACATTGAGTTGCCGGGCTGCATACCCTTGTTGCAACAATCCGCTGATTAGGGCGGAAGCCATATTGCCGCCGCCGATGAACGAAATATTCATAGTCATTTTCTCGCTACGTTGATTGAATTGAGATCAGTGCTGGCAAGCCGGGCAATAGAAACTGGCGCGTTGGCCTTGTCTGATGTATTGGATAATACCCCCACATTGTTTACAGCGCTGGCCTTCACGCCCATAGACCCAGTAGTGCTGCTGAAAATAACCCGGGGTTCCGTCGCTGTTTACAAAGTCGCGCAAACTGCTGCCACCCGCTTCGATGGCTTGCTGCAAAGTGTGTTTAACCGCTTGCACCAACCGCTCATACCGGGTCATGCCAATTCTGCCAGCGGCAATTTTGGGATTGATTCCGGCCAGAAACAAGGCTTCGTTCGCATAAATATTGCCGACACCAACCACCACGTGATGATTCATCAGCGTTTGCTTGATGCTGACACGGCTGCCTCTGGTTTTCGCGAATAACCGCGTTGCATCGAAATCCGCCGTTAAGGGCTCCGGGCCGAGATTCTGTAAGAGCGGATGGCGTAAAACATCGCCTGTTTGCCATAACACGGCACCAAAACGGCGCGGATCCCGCAACCTTAAGACCGTGCGATCACGCAGAATCAGATCAAAATGATCATGCTTTCCCGGCGGAAGCTCTGCATTTTGCGTTGGCGGCAGGATACGTAAGCTTCCTGACATTCCTAAATGCATGATCAACGTTCCCGTACCGCAATCCAGCAACAGATATTTGGCGCGCCGGACTACGCTTTGAATCGTGAGTCCTGCTAATAATGACGGTAACTCATCCGGTACCGGCCAGCGTAACCGGGGATTGCGGACAATGACTTGCGCAATCGTTTGTCCCTCGATATGGGGTGCGATACCGCGCCGCGTTGTTTCGACTTCGGGTAATTCCGGCATCAGTTTTCAGTCTCAGCCTGCGCTAACGTGGCCGGATCGAGTAAATGCCGGCCGGTATCAAGCGGAAACTGGTAACCGATTTCCTCATCGGCTCGCACTAAAACAATCGAAACCGCATTGTGCAGTATTTTCAGATCGATTTGCCGCCCATTCTGCAAACCGATTTTCAGCATGCCGGTTTCAACAAAATCAGCCCCCAGTTGCGCTGCCAGTATCAGTTCCGCAGCGCTGGCTGTCTGCCACAATTGAATCCAATCTTTTAATGCCGCTTCGGTGACGGCATGGTCCGATCGTTGCAATGTTACAAGCCAGTGGGCCTGGTGAAATTCCGCCGCAAAATGCGGCAATTCAAACTTGACCGGAGTCTCGCTAGGCGCCAGCAACTTGGAGTCGATCAAATCGTTCACGCTACCCGGCAATGCCAATGCATAACGCGGTGCAATCAGATACACATGACCACCGGCCGCCATATATTGCTGGTTAGTGGTGGGTGCAAATCCGCCAAAGCCAAACTGTGAATCGTCAATGGTTAGCAGCACATTCGGCCGCTCCAAGCCAAACCGTCCTAAATCAGTCAACGGAAAGCGTTGCTGACTCTTGGCCTGGAGAATTTCCAGAATTTTCCGGATCTTTTCTTCGTTAGCCCGGGCGTGCAGGGGCGTTGTCAGATACCAATGATCGTTCAACCGCTTGAGCGTGATTTCCTGCTGCGGCCTGACGATACGCACACTCTGCACGATTTCGGCAGAATTGCTGGTGATTGAATATTCCGGATTACCCTGGGATTGCGGTTTAAAGTAAAGAAACAACAGCAAGCTGCCAATCGTGGCAACCATAATGAGATTCAGCCGTGCGTGATGTGTCATGGTCATATTTTTCTCCGGCGGCGCCACCAAATTACGCCCCCGCATGTCAGGAACAACAGGGGCAATACTACTAAAAAAACCAACGCGATCAGTGTCAGTTCAAATTCACTCAAGACTAAGCTGCTATCCAGCGTTGCGCGCGGTTGAATCACAATCAGCTCTTCATCACCGGTCAGCCAGTTGATCAGATTAATGCCGAAATCCAGATTGCTGCCATTGCCCAGATACGTATTGGCAAGAAAATGCCCGCTGCCGACTACGGCAATGCGTTGTTCGCGGTCCTGGATAGTGCGCGTCAATGCCACGGCAATACTGACCGGACCCGGTATATCGGCATTCTGATCGAACTGGATTTCTCCATTCGGATCGCCGGTCTCCACCCAACCTTGCGGTGCCGCTTCAACCAGCGCAACACCGCTCCAGTCCTCGTTTTCATCTATCTCGATCTGACGCGCAAAGGGAAATACGGTGATGTAATTAAAATCGTTGGTAATGACATGCGGCCCGTAAATCGCGCCCAAAGCGAAGGTAAGCGGCGCTTTGAGTTCCACCGCCTGGGGATCGGCGACGACACCGGGGGGCAGCGACAAGCGCAATTTTTCCGTCAGCGGCAATAATCCGCGCAACGATTCCTGATCGACCAGCCAGAGCAAATTGCCGCCACGGTCGATATAATCCAGCAATTTCTGTACTTCCCCTGGCAACAGGTCGGTTTGCGGTGACGCAATGAGCAGCATGCTCGCATTGGCGGGAATATCCCATTCCACGGCGAGATTGAGTGGTTGGCTGTTAAAACCGTTGGTGCGCAAGTGCTTGCCGAATTCGCCGAGATCGTAATTGGCATGACCATCCAGCTTACGCTCACCATGACCGCTCAGCGCCACAATCAGCTTATCCTCAGCGCGCGCCAGCCGCATCAATGCATTGGAAAATGCTTGTTCGTTGACGGTAAGCAAGTGCTCAATCCGCTGATTGAATCGAATCACCATTTCGCCATTGACTTGCACATCGGCTTCCTGCGCTAACAATGGCTGCTCCACCGGATCGATGAATAGCAACGATAGATCCGGTTTAATGCGCTGATACATCGCGATAAAATCAGTAATGATGCGGCGGATGTCGCCCAGTTGGGCATCTTGTTCCGTGGCATACGCGGTTACCTGGACCGGTCCATGCAATTTTTGCAGGATTTCCACGCTGGCTTCACTCAGGCTATTACGACCATTCTGACTGATATCCCATTGCTGCCGGGTCTGCTGGGCTAGATATCCAAGTAAGAAAACCAATAGCAGCAGCAAAATGACAAATAGGCCATGGTGTAGTCGGTATTGCCGGTGCGATTTTTTATCCAACTCAGCCATGCAGCCGTTCTCCATCCAAACGGCGAATCGTCAGCACCAGAAAAGTAACGGTAAACAAAATAAAATAGGCGGTACTCAAGGTGTCGATCAAACCTTGATTAAAATGGCCGAAATGTTTCAGCAAAGAAAAATAGTGCAGCCAGCTTTGTGTTGCGCTTGCCGCCAGATCGATCAACCATAATCCTAGCAGCACGCCCAGAGTACCTGCCGCGGCAATCGCCGGTTGTGCGGTCAGACTTGAGATATACAGCCCCAGCGCAGAAAAACTGGCAACAGTCAGCAGCAATCCTATCGTGTTACTGAGCAACAATCCGAAGTCCATCATGCCGCCGGTGCGCAATGAAACGCATAAGGCAACGATCAGACTGATAGTCGCGGAAAAAAACACCATTAAACCGAGAAACTTACCTAGCACGATATCCGTCATCGAAACCGGCGCGGAAATCAAGAGTGTCAACGTGCGGTTGCGGCGTTCCTCGGCTATCAGACGCATCGATAGTAATGGCGTAATCATCAATAAAACGATCGCGGCCACCGCAAAGACAGGGGTCACGATAATCTCGGTAACTCCCGGAGGATTGGCAATTTGCAATAATTGCGGCTGAATTTCCAGAAATGCATCCAGCCGCACCAGAAAAACCCACGCCAGCACGAGCTGAACCAAAGCCAGCAATAGCCAGGCCAGTGGAGAAATGAACAACATATGCAGTTCTTTACGGATAATGGTCGCAATCATCTTTAAATTCCGGCTCGTGCAATTATTGCGTAAGTTGTGTGAATACCGCTTCCAGACTGGTATTCTGCTGGCGCAAATCGATCATCGGCTGATCGAATACAATGCCGCCTTGGTGCATGATTTGTACCCGGTCACATACATTTTCAACTTCCGGCAAAATATGGGTCGATAAAATAACACTGCTGGTTGTTCCCAATTCGCGGATCAATTGGCGGATTTCGCGCATTTGATTGGGATCAAGACCTACTGTTGGTTCATCCAGAATGATGACATCGGGGGCGTGAATGATCGCTTGCGCGATGCCCACGCGTTGCTGATAACCCTTCGATAATGTGCCGATCAGATTGTTGCTCCGCTGTTCCAAGCCGCAGCGTTGCTTCACACTTTCCAACGCTTCCCTGAGCGCTTCCTTCCGGACTCGATGCAACCGGGCGGCCAGCAGCAAATATTCATCTACCGTCATATCCAAATAAAGCGGGGGAATCTCCGGTAAGAAACCCACATGTGCTTTGGCTTCCTGCGGTTTATCCAGTAAATCGATGCCGCAGATTTCAACACCGCCGCTACTGGGAGCAAGATTACCCGTCAACATGCGCAGCGTTGTCGATTTACCCGCGCCATTGGGTCCAAGCAATCCCAGTACCTCGCCACGCCGCAATTGCAGGCTGAATTGATGAACTGCAACAACTTCACCATAGTGGCGCGTTAGATTTTGCGCTGACAAAGTTAGCACTGCTGTTTCATCGGGCATACGGCAATGTTTTTAGAATTGATTGAAAGGGTTCATGAAAATCTTCGCCGCATATTATGCCGATGTGAAATTTCACCATCTTGGCGGCCGGACAGTATACGTGTGATAGATCAATAATTCACCGGCTTTAACGTGATGCGAATACCGGCACCGTATGTACGAGAATAATTTGTGATTTGTTATATCGTTAATTTTTTATTAGAAATATGACCGGTTACTGATCGCTCACTCAAGCTAAGTTATTAATTTTATTTCAACTTGATTGGTGGCGGTAATTTGTTGCAATTTTACAACATATTGATTTGATAAAACAAACAAACAAACTGATAATTGCGCAATCAAAAGCCTGAAGTAGTAGAATGCTAGAAAGTTTTCAAGTGCAGAATAGTTTTTTGCATATCAATATTAAAACCCGTAGTTTTCATTAAAAAGGACAACAGCATGAAGAAAATATCAGCTAAAAATACTCTCATGGGAATGATTCTTATACCAGTAATGTTTTCTGGTGCTGTTTTGGCACAAGAAACAGTTATTGATAAAGATAAAGCTGTAAAAAAACCGGAAGCTTACGGTGTTGACGATCGTGGTGTAGTGGCAAGGAATACAACCGGCCTGTGCTGGCAAACCGGTTACTGGACACCCGCAATGGCGATTCCAGAATGTGATCCGGATCTGGCTAAAAAATCCGAAGGTGCAGTACCAGTAGCTGCAGCACCTGCTGCCGCAGCAGCTGCTAAAACAGCACCGGAAAAAATTACATTCTCTGCCGATGCATTATTTGATTTTGATAGCGCGAAACTGAAACCAAATGGTATTCAGTCTTTGAATGAATTTGTAACCGGCATAAAAGACGTTAAGTACGATCTTATTATCGCTGTAGGTTATGCTGATCGCATCGGTTCCGATGAATACAACAAAAATCTCTCGATACGCCGTGCTGAATCGGTCAAAGCTCATCTGGTTTCAAGAGGCATTGAGCCAAGCCGCGTCTTTGTTGATGGTAAAGGCGAAGCTAATCCTGTGACAGGCAATAGTTGCGTAGGCGACAAAAAAACCAAAGCGCTGATCGAATGCTTGGCGCCTGATCGCCGCGTTGAAATCGAAGTAGCCGGTACCCGATAAGCGAAAACCGGTTCACTATTTTTACGCATGAAGCCCTGCCCTTAAGAGCAGGGCTTTTTTCTTTCTACATACTCGAAACGCATGAATGGTTTACAGCAAATCGATACTTTGATTGAAGCGAAATGGATTATCCCCATCGAGCCTGCTGAAGTTGTACTGAATCAACATGTCATCGCCATCGATAAAGGAATTATCCAGGATATTCTGCCGGCATCCGAAGCCAGTCTGCGTTATCAAGCCAAGCAAACAATCACTCTAAGCGATCATGTGCTGATCCCGGGATTGATTAATCTGCACACTCATGCCGCCATGACACTGATGCGTGGACTTGCAGATGACATACCTTTAATGGCATGGCTCAATCAGCATATCTGGCCCACGGAAAATCAACACGTTAATGCTCAATTTGTTTTGGATGGCACACAGCTGGCGTGCGCCGAGATGATCAAAGGCGGCGTTACCTGTTTCAACGATATGTACTTTTTTCCGAAATCCTGCGTGGAAGCCGTTATCGGCTCGGGCATGCGCGCTGCCATCGGCATGGTCGTGATCGATTTTCCCACCGCCTATGCCAGTGACGCCGATGATTACTTGGCTAAGGGTTTGGATTTGCGAGATCAATATCAGCATCCGTTGCTATCCTTCTGTTTTGCACCGCACGCCCCTTATACCGTCAGCGACAAAACCTTTCGCAACATTCTGACTTACGCGGAACAGCTCGATACTCCAATACACACGCATTTGCACGAAACACAGGATGAAATCCGCATCAGTCTGGAATCCACCGGCATGCGGCCGATTGAACGCTTGCAGCAATTGGGTCTGCTCAGTCCGAATTTGATTGCAGTGCACATGACGCATTTGACCGATCACGAAATAAAGCTCGTGCATCAATACGGTTGCAGCATCGCACATTGCCCTTCGTCCAACATGAAGCTCGCTAGCGGATTGGCGCCGATCGCGCCTTTGTTGAATCAAGGCATTAATGTCGGTCTCGGCACCGATGGCGCAGCCAGCAATAATCGTCTCGATATGTTCGGGGAAATGCGTCTGGCGGCGCTGCTGGCAAAAGCGACCAGCGGACGGGCCGATGCCTTGCCCGCGCATCAAGCATTGAGAATGGCAACCTTGAATGGCGCCAACGCCTTGGGGCTGGGAGAAATAACCGGTTCATTAACTCGTGGAAAAGCAGCTGATATTACCGCAATCGATTTCTCCGGGCTCAATCTCGCGCCTTGCTACGATCCCGCTTCCCATTTAGTCTACACGGCAAGCCGTGAACAAGTGAGTCATGTGTGGGTAAATGGTAGAATGCTGCTACAAGATAAAGAACTGATGACGCTCAACCCGGTTGAGCTGCAATACCGCACCGCATACTGGCAAGAGCGTATCGCGGCCACATCAAAAAATTAGGCACAAAGGAATGCATATGGAAAATGACGGCATCAATGCTGACCCGCTGGAACTGGAAAAATTCAGCCAACTCGCGCACCGCTGGTGGGATCCCAACAGCGAATTCAAGCCGTTGCATGAAATCAATCCGCTACGCCTTAACTACATCAATGATCTGGTTGGAGGCTTAACCGGAAAAACCGTGTTGGATGTCGGCTGCGGCGGCGGCATTCTGTCCGAAGGCATGGCATCGATGGGCGCGCATGTAACCGGTATCGATCTCAGCGACAAAGCGCTCAAAGTCGCCAAACTGCACCTGCTGGAAAGCGGGCATCACGTCGACTACCGTAAGATCACCGTGGAATCGCTGGCAAAAGAGCAGCCGCAACACTTTGATGTGGTGACCTGCATGGAAATGCTCGAACACGTACCCGATCCCATGAGCGTTATCCGCTCCTGCACGCAATTGACCAAACCTGGCGGCTGGGTTTTCTTCTCGACCATCAACCGTAATCCGAAAGCCTATCTGTTTGCCATTATCGGTGCGGAATATATCTTGAAGATGCTGCCACGCGGCACGCACGAATACTCAAAATTCATCAAACCCTCGGAACTCGCGCGCATGGCGCGCAATGCCGGTTTGACGGATGAGCAACTGATCGGCATGACATACAACCCGGTCACCAAAGTCTACGCACTCGAAGATGACACCGACGTTAACTACATCATGGCGTATCGCACCTAAACCGAGCGCGTTGTTTCACTATCACCTCCAGCATTTGAACTGAATCCATGATTAAAGCCGTCCTCTTCGATTTCGATGGCACACTGGCCGATACCGCACCGGATCTCGGCCACGCCTTGAACCGGCAACTCACCCTGCGCGGACTGCCCGAGCTGCCCATCGAAACAATCCGCACGCAGGCCTCCGCCGGTTCGCGCGGGCTGCTGGGACTCGGTTTCAACATCAAACCGGGTGACGCAGGTTATGAATCGATGCGCGACGAGTTTCTGGATTTCTACACACAACGCCTATGTCACGATACCTGTCTTTTTCCCGGTGTAGATGCGTTGCTCGATCAACTGGAACAACGTAACTTGCCCTGGGGCATCGTCACCAACAAACCGGCGCGTTTCGCGCATCCGCTGATTGAAATACTGGGTCTGGCACAACGCGTCGCCTGCGTTGTTTGCGGCGATGAACTGGCGAATACCAAGCCACACCCCGAACCGCTCTTGACCGCCAGCAATAAAATAAATATTTCTCCCGCGCATTGCATTTATCTTGGAGACGACATCCGCGATGTTCAAGCCAGCCTGGCAGCTGGCATGCAACCCATCGTCGCCCGCTATGGCTATCTGGGCAACGATCAACCGCCCGAAACCTGGGGTGCACGGCACCTGATCGACCACCCCGCGGAGCTGCTGAGCTATCTGTAAAGAAACCTCCGCTATTTCTGTTAGAATACCCGGCACATAGGACTTGAACTTTCAGGTTTCAGCACCATCCTATGCACTACCAAAACGAATACCGGGGACGATCTGGTTTCGACGTGGGTTGCAAAGCAGCGCAGGGCATACCGAGGATCAGATTACCTCGTAAATCCATCTGAAAACAATAGTCGCAAACGACGAAAACTACGCTTTAGCCGCTTAATCGGCTAGCCTCTGCACCGGTGGGCCTCAACGCCGGGTCTGGCAACAGACAGCAGAGTCACTAACGAGGATCGCGTTTTATAGGGTCACTTTATAAAACGTTAAATGCAAGGTGACTCGCCTGTCATCAGCCTGCCAGTTGGCGGTTGCCAGGTTAAATTAAATAACATGGCTAAGTATGTAGAACTGTCTGTAGAGGGCTTGCGGACGCGGGTTCGATTCCCGCCGTCTCCACCAATAATACCCCCCAATACCATTCATTGACGCTGCACTCGCTGCCTGCAAACGGCGAGTGCTCGATGGAGGCTTTTGCCCTCGGCGCTATGTACAATATCTCGTGCCCTAGCGAGGGCATGAGATTGGCGAGTTCTATTACAAGACCTGTGGCTAAGCGAAACGCTCAATATAGCCAATCACACCGGGGCAAAACGTGCATGCCCCATACTTGAATAATGGTTGCTTATACGTTACCATGAAATCATGAAAATCAAGGTTGAGGAATATATTTGCCCGGATGGTTCAAACCCATACAAAGCATGGTTTGACAACCTTGATCCGCAAGCTGCCGCCAAAATTGTTGCGGCCAAATTGCGTTTGGAGCTTGGAAATACATCCAGCGTGAAATGGTTTGACGGCATTGGCGAATACATCATCAACTGGGGGCCGGGTTACCGTGTCTACCTTGCCAAGGATGGTGACACACTTATTATCTTGTTCGGCGGCGGAACTAAGCGCGGGCAGCAGAAAGATATTGATAGGGCAAAGGCTTTACACCATGAATACAAGGCGCGAAAGAAAATGAAACCTGCCGTTAAAAAAATTGAAAAGTGAAGAGGTAATGCACATGGCACTAACCCGAAATTTCAAGCAGACAGTTATCGAACGCATCGAACGCGAACCTGAATTTGCAAAGGCGCTTCTTGATGAAGCGGCAACCTTATTTTTAAGCGGTGAACCGGAAACCGCTCGTCTTATTCTTCGCGATCTCGTCAATGCCACCGTGGGATTTGAACACTTGGCCGTGCTGACTGACAAGCCCAGCAAAAGCCTACACCGCATGTTATCGCCCAAAGGTAATCCCAACATGGATAACCTCGCCGCTATTTTTGATGCTATCCGCACACGTTTGAATGTTGGAATTGAAGTTCATACGGTTGAATTGGCATAGATAGTCCAAAGGTATCCAAATACGCTGGAGGTGTTAATGGGGGTATTTGGAGAAATAAAACTGTAAGATTTTTTTAGAATAGCGAGTATTTATGAAGTTTTAAAGGATGCGGGCTTGACTCCCGTCGTCCCATATCGGCCAATCGCGAGCAGATCGTCTCTGGCCTTTTGCGTCAGGGTAAACGATCCCATCTAATTTTCACTTTTCAATTCATCCAGAATGCCTTGCAAAGAATAATCCGATGTGCCGCTTTGTTTACCTTCAATCAGAGCACGGCGCAATGCTTCCAGCTTCGTTTCACAAACGTAACCCAGCTCGTATGGCTTCGCTGGCCGAACCATAACGTCCCGATTCAATCTGGTGAGCTAGAGATTTCTCGAAATGCTCACCCAGTGTCACACTGGTATTCTTTTGTACAGGCATAACCGCCTCCATGCAAAATTACCGATATTGAATAATAATATTTATTGGTATTTAACAAATAATAAAAATCAAAGGTAATTAACCATGAACATCAAACCGTTTAAAACCGATGCCGACCACCCGGCAGCGCTCAAAGAGGTGGGATCACTCATAACAGCAGAACCCAACACGCCGGAAGGTGAAAAACTGGATGTTCTAGTGACATTAATTGAAGTTTACGAATACAAGGAATTTTCTATTGATACTGAGTTATCTTAAACAAGGCATACTCTAGCTATCCTTTAGAAATATAACTCTAGGTTCAGCCTCCAACCTTCTTCTTTTGCTCTTCAATCCATTTCTTCTGGGTTTCAGATTCTGCTTGACGATCATCAGCGTTAAATACGTCAACACCAATTCTTCCATGTGTTATTCCGGCAATATTTCCAAGATATTCACGAATTTTCTTGATTTCCGTAGACATTTGATGAAGCGCATTGCCTCCAAGCTCGGTGATCCCTTCGTATTGCGCAAAGTCGATAGTGAAGGCATTGGTATAGGGAGTGCCCTCCACATCTTCAAAATCTACCTTGATGTTCAGAATTGGCTTAAAAATCTCACCGTCTAGCTCCCTCCCCAGATCTATGAAGCTGAAGATATAACTTGTGATCTCTTGTCCAATCCCCATGGACTGGATTCCTTGCCGAAATATCGCTAGCCTCCGAAATTTTTCTACGACAACATCTTTATCTTTCTGGACTTCATTACCATTGCTATCAAGGAAGCGGATTACAACCTTTTTAGCTATGCCCTTTCCAAAATTGCTGATCTTAACGTTCACGAAGTTCACTCCAGCTGGACTACTTTCCAGCTGAATGCCGATGTTTGGCCTAATGTTCTCGCGTTTTAATTCCTCAAGCTGTTTAATTTGAGCTTCTCTGAGATACCAGGTCTCTTTGGCTAGGATGAATGTTAGAATCGCAATTGCAACAGTAGCAATAGCAGAAAGCCAAGATGAGATGGAGTCCGAAGTAAGCGTTGGATTTCCCTGGAGTTGATTTCCAATAACAATTCCAAGAATAAAAAGCAAAGGTGCAATCAGTGCCATAGTTGTGACCATCAGTGGCATGAAGCTTTTTTCATTTAATCTTTCGAGTGACATAAACAATCCCTGAGAGTGCTCACGTAATATATGCGATAAAAGATGTCATTATAAAATGAGAATAAATTTCATATGATACTAGTCATTGTTTATAAGATATATTTTTCTGTGCAACTCAAGAATATAAAAATTCTTAATATGAAACATAAAAACACTATTTAGTTTTTCTCCAATTAAGGCGCATTAAGAACTACATACTTATTTCTTGACAAGTTAACAGAAAATTAATGCTTTTTTCATCAGCAACCATCTGATTATATGCAATAATTTCATTGATGGCTTTTATAAATGAGTTTAGACTTATCTCTTAATGGAAGTTGAATTTCTTAAAATTGTGAAAATGCTTCAGAATGACACAAGAATAGCAAAGGACAACAATAAATGATCGATATATCAGAAATAGACCAAGGTTCTATTCCCGTCCCCACCAATTTAAGATTCAATGACATCCAATAAAGTCTATGACATGGAGAAAATACACAATTTATAGACTTTATGTACCCCAAGAATTCCGGTAACAATCACTATCGTGAATCTATCTCCAAATCACTGCACCGAAACCAAACTCACCTTTATTGTCGCGCGTGTACTGGAACTGAACTACACCGTCATTGACCTCAAGCCTTGAGCCGCAGTGTAGTCTCCTCGTTTTTTCGGTCCGATTTAAAGTAAAGGTTGATGGTATTTTGCCATAGCGAACTGGATAGGCGGAATTCTCCCGAGCGACTCATGGAGTAGCTCGTGGTCATAGCGCTGTCTCCATTCTTTGGTCATGCGGCGCACCTCATTGAATGTTTTAAAAATGTAGCAATCCAGTACCTTGATACGATAAGTGCGATCAGGAAAAATCAGAAAACCGGGTTTTGGCTTTTCATTAATCGATATTTTGCATTTTGTTGATCTATATCAATAAAATTGACCTTTGCGGACGGATTTCTTGATCTGAATCAATAAATAAAACGCAGGTTTGCTTGAAAATGCAATCTCCACTAATTGTTAAACGACGGAGATAATCATGGAAATGTTAGACAGAGAAGATTCTATTACATTTAAAAAACTTGGCTACAATATGACTTTTATCGGCGCAGTGGCAGTAGCGCTGATTGTTATCTCAATATACTTCTCGTAAGCAATCAACGCAACGCTTGAATCCCTTCAATTTAAGTGTTTCAGTGAACTACCTCGTCCCTTGGGCGGGGTAGAAAATCCATACCATCGCTGCGACGCAGTGTAAAAGCCGATCAGCAGCGCTATCAATCCCAGTCAAAACTGTAAAATTACCAGAGTGCATTGAAAGCCATGCACTGGGTATTGGGTAATTTCCGTAAAAATAAGAAAAGCTCCAGTGTTGGTTGATCCGGAACGAGCAGGGCTGGAACATTCTAAGCTTGCTGCTCATTCTTGCGCGAGACTATTTGACAGCAATATACAAGGCGTGTTTGAATATCGCTACGAATTTCAATGGGAGTGATTCAGACATGTCAAATCGTGGCGGAAAACGGGAAAATGCAGGCAGGCCACGCGGCCAGGGTAAATTTGGCGAGCCTACGACAACGATGCGCATACCGGAAAGCCAGACAGCGACCATAAAAAGTTTCTTGGAAGCTTTTCAACGCAAAAGAGCGAATGGCGATCGCGATACCTCGGTTGCCAATATTGAAGAGAATGAGCTGCTCATTCCCGAGATCGGCAGTCAGCCGGTCTTGTTACCGCTTTTTGCCACCAAAGTGGCGGCGGGATTTCCCAGTCCGGCGGATGATCATGTCGAAAAACGCCTGGATGTCAGTGAGTTTCTGATCGACCATGCGGCATCGACGTTCTTTGTAACGATCAAGGGAGATTCGATGATTGATGTGGGTTTGCTGCCGGATGATAAAGTGGTGGTCGATAGATCAAGAACGCCGGGGATGGGCGACATTGTACTGGCAGTGGTGGATCGTGAATTCACCATCAAAATCCTGGATTACGGGGCGAACAAAATGCCAAGGCTTATGCCAGCGAACTCATCGGGCGTTTACCGGCCCATTTATATACGTCCGGATATGCAATTTGAGATTTTCGGTGTCGTTATAGGATCGTTTCGCCGCTTCAAATAAAATATCACGATGACTGCATGGCCGGTGGCAGCCATGCAGTAAAAGCTCCGGAATGCCGGAATGGGACAGCTGTCGTTTCCATCATAGTCATGTGTGGGTTAGTTCGGACGCTATCTCACCGTGTGTCCTTAGATAAAGGTGACCGTTTTTCTGATTCAATCAAAGATAACTCGCTTTCCTTAAAAAGCTTAATTTGATTTGGCCCTAAGTTGCTGATTTTGTCCCGCATGGCGTAACTCCATCGCTGTCCTTCACTTCATCCCTCCACAAATGAAGCTTTATATTCCATAAGAATCAGCTACTTTAGTGCTGCTT